>JBCCHO010000048.1:0-11110 GCA_039028715.1 Chlamydiota bacterium
TAAAAAATAAAAAAGCTTTAATTAAATTAACTTTTATGTTATAATTAAACAAAATTTAATAAAAAAGGAAATTATATAAAATGCACGGCATTCAAATATACCAGAGTTTTAGCACTCTGGCTAAATCAGCTAGTGAATTTATTCAACGTGAAAGTACTCCTAACTTTCTAATAGAATTAAGAAAAACGAGAAACGCTATCAACAATAATGCATGGTTATTAAGTAAAGAAATAAAACACCAAGATAGTAACACCAAAATATGCGCATTTTATACTATTAGCACTGGCCTTTTGCTTCTTTCCCAATCAAAAAATTATGCATGGGCAAAGCGCTTTTCTATCATTAGTGCAGTCTGCAGCCTTAAATTGGGCTACCGTTACAACCTAACGCAATCAGAAAAAAATTACTTGATTGCTCAGACTGCCAACCAGTGTTTTCATCTCATTGCATCCGTATTCTGTTTTTCGCCAAAATGTACAAGCATTAGCACTAAAATCACTCTCATTTATCTTGATATTTCAGCCTTACGCTCAGCACAAGGTTCTCTTATTGAAGCCCAGCAGCTTAAACGTATCTCTCGTGTTTTTAGCTCTTCCCTTTTTGTCGGTGCCTCTGCTTTTTGCTTTAATCCGGCAATGGCTGCAACCCTTATGGCACTCGCCTCTATTGCTGATGTCGCGACCAAGACTATTCATCTTTATATCTTAGTTAATAGTCCCGACAAAAATTGGCTCAATAAACTTAACCTAGTGACTGCGATTTCTGAACTGACTACTATTTGTTTTTCCCGGTATTGCCCACAGCTCAAAACGATCTATATGGCGGCAGGTATAGCAAACGAATCTATTTTATGTATCACTGCGCTCCAACAACTCCGTTGTTCGATTCAAACCTATTATTTTCAAAACCAATAAGCCTAGTTAAGCTGAGTGAAACACTCGCCGAATTTGACGATCTCTTTTGACCGATTCTTCATTGAGCTTTCGGTTTCTGAGAAAAAGGTTTGCAAACGTTAAAACCCAAGTTGTGTGGCATAATTGCTCAGATAAATTTTCTGTTTTTTTCCTGCCCAAAGCTTAAATTTTCAGCATACTTGAATAAAGTAGGTGAAAATTTAAGCTTTGGGCAGGTGGAAAAAGAGAATTTTAGGGGGCTCCTGCGCAAGATTTCACTCGAAATGGAATTTTGCGCAGGAGCCTCTTAGATGAGTAATTATGCCACACAACTTGGGTTTAAAAATCGAACCGGATTCCAAAGTCAATTCCACCTAAACTCAAGTCTCCTTTGGGCTTAAAGTCATTGATAAAGGGAATTTCCCATTGTTGCCACCAATACTGCATTTCCCATCCCAGATGAATACTAAAAAAAAGCCAGTGACAAAAGCAGCGGCTCCACTCTAGCCCAACAGCGCCACTTGCCATCGGACGCACGCGATAAACATTATGCCGCGTTAACCTTTTGCCCTGCTGCTCATTGGTGTTATCAAGGGCATTGCCCCGGTTGATCGCTTTGGCTTGACCATAAAGCAGCGCCGCCCTAAAGATCCCGTAAAAATTAAATCCGCTGCCCAAATACCAGTTTCCATTTAACCCCAACTGAGGACCTACTCCCCAAAACCGAGATTTTGTTTTCATCACTGCATTTGAAAATTGCGTATTCCCAACACCATTTCCTTGATAACGGTTTTCAAAGTGTTGCCGAATGATTGCCCCCTTGATTCCAAGGCTTGGACGAAAAGACAATCGATTGCCGACAAAGTACCATCTTCCTAGTTCGAAATCCCAATTATGGAATTGAACTACCCATTTAGCTCTTGCACTTTGAAAGTGGAACAAAGCAGCATCACCACCTTGCTCAAAGAAAAAGCTGTTGATTCCCAGAATGTCTCCTTCCAAAGAGTCGGAAGTATTCGTCTGCATATAAGTCCAGGCAAAACAAAAATCCCAGTTATCGTAACCGATATTTCCGCCGACACTCACTCGTCCACCCGGATTATACTCAAAGTCAGCGGTGCGCAGCTCAAAGTTAGGCACATCACTACCCGCTACTGCAACTTCTCGCCCAGCATACTCAAGGCTATCTTCTGCTACACGCCACCAAAGAAACTCAAATGCAAAGTAAGGTCCGTTTGCTCCAGGACACCCGCGCGCTGAAGCCAATGCCTTGTCTCGACTAGGTCGCCCAGGCTTTTTGTTTTCAAGCTGCTGAATACGCTCTTCATGACTATCTAAACGCGTTTGTGAGGAGAGATAAGTTTGATTGATCGAGTGCTTTTCTTTCTCCGACGGCGAGCTAGGCTTTCTCACTTCTGATTCAAGCTCAGCAATGCGGTTTTCTAGTTCTATAAAAAGATCCTGGCAAAAGCCAACCGCAGGAACGGCCAAAATAGCTACAATGAGTGAAATATTAAAAAAAAGCCGCATCATAAAATCTCCAAAGCGCGAATACTCCTCGCACAATCGTTACCTTTCTCCATTTACCGCCGATAATGCTCACCTCGCTAATGTTCTGGAGCAATTTTTTCCTGGGTTCTTATCCGGCAGGTGGATAAAACCCAGGGAAAAATCGGTCAAAAGGGTCCGCCAAATTCAGCGAGATTTTTGCATTTTGAGTCGGCTTGGGTATATACCGAAGCCGATTCAAAATGCAAAAAGGTCGGTGATTTGGCGCGGCTATTTTGATCGACTTTTTTCCTGGGTTCTTATCCGGCAGGTGGATAAAACCCAGGGAAAAATCGGTCAAAAGAGACCGTCAAATTCGGCGAGATTTTTGCAGATTGAGTCGGCTTGGGTATATGTACCTATTCTAAAAGCCGATGGCACGAAATAGGTCGCACTCACAGGTATTATGAAATATGGTGACGAATGACGGATGAAAGGAAAAATGACAATATAAAAATTGAGCAGCTCTATGGAGCTGCTCTTCGCTTTGATTTAAAAAATATTGAACTTTTATGAAGTTCATTCCTTTTTCCGTTCTTGAATGAATGATACTCCAATTGTTCTATTTGTATTATTCTGGTTTTTTGAGCACTACCTCTTCTTCATCAAGAGAATGATTCATTTTGAAGTATATGTTAGGCTCGTTACTTTTTTGAGCGTTTTGTATTGCCAACAGACCTTTGTCATAAGCTGCTTTTATTGCAGAGATCAAAGCCTCGCCAGAGCTCTTTTCCAACGCCTGATCTACCTCTTGTTTTACAGACTTTAAAGCTTCGACAACAGCAGTATTTCCCTTGTTTGAGTCTTTTTCTTTCAAGTTGTCGATGACAGCACTAAATTTTTCCTTCCAATCGGCTTTCTTTTTTTCTTTCTCTTTTATTAATTTTACGATAGCGTCTGCGCGCTTACTAGCATCGTAATACTCATTTTCTGAGTTGTTTGATGGAAGGTTTTTTATAGAAGAATCGTTAGCAACTTCAATATTTTTAGTCTCATCAGAGCTAAGTCGTTTGAAGGTTGTTGACGGTGAGAAAAATTTAAGCTCAGTAAATAGGCTAAATGTATTTTCTTCTAATCGTATCAAGGCTTTTTTAGGCACATGATTGAAGGTTACACTATTCGGAGATGCATAGCTCCAGCAGTAGGGATTAGCTTTATTGTAAGCAAAGAGATCGATCGCCTTGCGCTCATCGCTCTCAAGGATACTTTTGACGGCACTTTCTGATGGACAGTTCGATGCCATT
Organism: Chlamydiota bacterium; assembly: GCA_039028715.1. Classification (GTDB taxonomy): domain Bacteria; phylum Chlamydiota; class Chlamydiia; order Chlamydiales; family Simkaniaceae; genus JBCCHO01. Next base: position 3,686 of record JBCCHO010000048.1, read on the forward strand.
ATCTCCAAAAAGCTGACTTTTTGATCAAGGCCAGTTTTGAGAGTGTCGACAAAACGATAAAAAGGGCTCGTTTCTATAGCTTTAAAGGGGTCACTTTCTATATCCCCTTGATAGGTAATGTAGGTACTGTCTAGACTGGTTTCTTGCTGAAATTTTTTCAAGGCTTCGAGGTCGTATTTATCGAGACAAGGACGTATGCCTTTCGAAATGTATTGGCTGGCTCTCATAAAATTTTCTAGCTTTGGGATAGAAACCGTTTTTCGATCGGGATTTATGTAATTATTGATTTCTTGAGCAAGCGCCTGCTGTGTCTCTACTGTCTTTAGGTCTTGGAGATAATTTTTAGCTTCGTTGATTGTCTTCTGCTGGTCGCTGTCTTTATCGACAAGCGTTTCTAAAAGTTGAATATAACCGTTAAGGAGATCAATATTTTTCATTAAGTAGCTCATGATCACTTTGGCCTCTCGGCTTTCTGTGTGGTTATAACTAACTGCGCTGTTGCTATAACCGTATAGAGAAATCACAGGGGCTTTTTCTAACAAGTGTCTTTCCGTTTTTTGTTGAGTTTTTGTGAGTAGCCAATGAAAGAGATCAGTCACTCTAGCTTGCTTCACTTCATTTCGGTCGTTTGGATCGGACGCAACAGTTTTGCCGAGAGATGCCCACGGGCGTGTTGAAGGCGCTTTTTGATTACTTAGAGATTCAAGCTCTTCTAGGGCTTTTAAAAGCATGTTGAAAGCATCTGCCTTATAGAGGTATTCTGACGTTAGGCCTTCACTTATATGGCCAATAGTAGCAAGAGATTCGTTTAGCCTTTTATGTGCTTCATTAAAGTTTGCGATCAATTCTGCAGTAGGAGCATCTTCGGTGTTATATAGATCGATATTTTGCGTATTGCAAAGAGCCTCAGTGGCGCTTAAAAATTCTTCTTGTCTCTTATTGATCTCGTTTATGTTTATGGTTAATTGCACACTATTTGGCTTACCGGGAATGCAATAAATGAGAGCGATTTCTGAATGTTTTTCGCTTAGGGTCTCGAGATTTTTTGCTCGATCAAGGCAATCTTTAGTTTGTTTGTTTTGAGCTTCCTTGCAATTTTCAATTGCTAAAATAAGTTCCGTTGCGATTAGGTCTTTTTCTTTGCTAAGGCAATTAATATCTTTTTGATAGTTTTTAATGTTTGCTGTAGTTAAATCTTTATAACTAAAAAAGGCAGCTTCTACCTTCTGAATATGACTAAATGCCTTTGCTATATCATCGGAGCTACTCGCTCTTTCCGATCCTAAAGCGGCAAAAATAAGATCTGCATTTTTTTTAAACAGCGTATAATTTGCGAAGAGGGGAGTTTTTGCTACTGTAGTTTCATATGCAGCTTTTGCAGCTTCATAATCAGCTAACTTTAATGCTTCTATTTGTTTTGCATTTTCCCATGCGGCTTGTGTGTTGTTGGTACCATCGCATGCTTCTTCTGCTGCTATAGTAGCTTGCTGAGCCGTTTGATGCTGGGTATAAGCCTTGTCTTTCCTTTGTTCTGCCAATTTAGGAGCAAACTGTGGCGCATTTTTGTGCGTTTGAAATAGATAATCTTCAACGGTAGATCTAAGTGTTGTAATTTTGCTTAGGTGAGCTTTGTCAAAATCGTTATCGTTATGATATAGGTTTTCGTTGTAGCGTGCGATGGTGTATATCAGGTCTTGTATTTTCGCTAATTGAGAGGTTTCTTTTGTAAGTTCCGTTTTTAAATTGTTAAGCGCAACGCTATATTTGCCCCATGTTGTTTGGAGATCCTTAGCTTCGTTTAACGCATCTACGTAACTTAGCTCCTCATCAATGAAAGGAGTTATCTCGCTTACATCAGTCATTTTTTAGCCCTCATTTTTATGAAACTATCCCACTAAACAGTTTTTTCGATCTTTCAGCCTTTTTTGTTGCTTTTATCTTTTGATTATAACCCAGTTGTGCCTGATAATAGTTTAGATAGGTGGGAAGAGAGAGTTTTAGATGAGCTATTATCAGATAAAACTTGGGTTTATGACCTCAAAATGAACAAAAAATCCAAGAAAACTCAAAAATTTTTTAGCGAGAATAATCTCATGGTTAGTTTTAAAAAGAATCAAGTATAACAAGTCGAAGATTAATTTTCCAACAGAAATTACCTTTTAAGAAAATAAAATAGTATTTTTAATGGAAAGCCATAATTAAAGATTTTGGTTTTAAACCCAAGAACCTATGAGACTATTCTCCCCAATGATTTCTTCAGTCTTTTTTTGATCATTAACTTTTGCTCTTATCTCTTGATAATGTGCGGAAGTTATCGCCCCGAAATGATCAAAAAAAATCCAATTGGGTTAGAAGTCTAAAACAAGCTGCTTAATCTTCTGCGAAGATTTAGTGAAAAATATGGGCTAGCTGCAGTCAAAAATCTTTTGAATGGAATTCCAGCTGATCTTGCGAGAAACACAAAACTCTGGTATTTTTTTCAAGCAACCCAAGACCGTCGCTTGTAGTGCTGATCCTTGACCTACACAGATCGTAGATGTCCTTGGGGCTGTGGCGTCCGAGTCTTTTGATCCCGCATTAGAGGCGATGGCCTTTGGTCATTGTCGTCTGATGAAGGTTCAAAATCTTATGCACCTCACTCCCAACTACATCCGTGACTTATGGATAAGGATCAGCTTGTATTACCTGTGAGTGCGACCTATGGGTATTTAGAGGGATTTTCAATCATGGGAAAAAGAAAAATTCAAATCAATATCCATAGGTCGCACTCACAGGTATTAATAAGCTTTTTTAAAACATTATTGATGGTTGATCATTTAAATTTTTGAAAGGATCACTAGTCACTGGGAATAAAAGGATGACGGTGTGTTAGATTTTTTCCGCAGATATCAGCGATTTTTCTTTATCATCGTCGCAGTGTTTATTGTGTCGTCGATTGCATTTTTTGGCGTCAACTATGCGATCCGTTCTCCACAGCAGAGTCGGCCAACAGAAATCGGACGCGCTGTCGATGGGTCGGTCATATGGTCTGATGAGATTGACCATTTGGTGCGTCTAATCGCCACAGACCAAGCAGATCAACAATTGCTAGATAAAGGCATCGTTCCCAACTTGCTCAATGATGGAGTCATTCGCCAAGATTTTCTCGTGGGCAAGCTTGGCGAGATTCTTGCGCGGGCTTATTTTGATGTTTTAAAGCCAGAGCTGCGCGAGCGGGTGACAAAACATCGCCGCTATCAGCCTTACGTTCACCCATATGTCCCGTCGATTTCTGTTGAGAATTTGTGGCAACAGTTTGCTTCAAAGGATTGGGAAAAAATCAAGGCTTTCCTGGCGGAAGCAGATAGCGAGGTAACAGCTGAGACATTTACTCGTTTGGTCGATTTTTACCAGCTAGAAAAAGTTTTCCCGCCCCGGGCGGTGCGGCAGTACTTGTATGTTCAGCAACAAAACTACCAGGGCGTGCCAAAAGATCCAGCATTGGCGACGTCCTCTTTGGGGCTTTTTCACTGCAATTCCTTGGAAGATTGGTTTGGCGCTCGATTTGTGCGTCTCGTTGCGCAGTTTATCCACAATGCATCGCTAATCGCCGAAGAGCGTGGCTATCGTATTTCCGAAACTGAAGTGCGACTTGATCTTGGTCGACATGCGTATCAAGCGCTGAAACAGCAGGGGAAAAAAGAGAAAGAGAGTCAAGAGATTTCGACGTTGTACTACAACCAGCTTCTCCGTCTAGGGCTCAATGAAAAAGAAGCTATCCGTGGGTGGCGTAAAGTCATGCTTTTTCGGCGGCTATTTGCTGATTACGGCAATGCAGTCATTGCCGATCCACTTCCTTACGAGGTGTTTTACCCATTTGCTTCTGAAATGGTGACATTTGATCTTTACCGGTTGCCGCAGGCATTAGAGCTGCATTCTTTTCGAGATGTGCTCAAACTCAACTTTTATCTCGACGCTGTGACCTCTTTAGCCAAAGATAAGTTTTTTTTACCGACAGAATTTTTATCAGTAGACCGGGTGGAAGCCCAATTTCCCGAACTCATTGAGCAGCGCGCTTGGGTTGAAACAGCTGAGGTTTCTATCGATGCAATTGCAGCGTCAGTAAGCCTTAAGGAGATGTGGGACTGGCAGCTCCAAGACGATCACTATGCGCAGTTAGAGCGGGAATTTCCGAGCCTTGCGTTTAAAAAAGAGCGATCGGCCGATGCCTATTTTGAGATGCTCGAAAAATTAGAAGCAGATGAAAGGCACAAAGTCGATGGTTTCTCACGAAGAGCGATTGTCCGTGCCCATCCCGAGTGGATTGAGCAAGCACTCGACCAAAAAACGCTTATTGAAAAAGAAATAAAATTTTCTCCTAATGGGGAAGGGGGATCTCCTATTGAGCAAACAGAATGTGGTAGCGATTGGGTCAAATTACTGCAAACAGCGGCATTAAAAGGGATACTGGAAACAGATGAAGCTGCACTTAAAGCGCGTGAGGCATTGAGTTGCTTTACCCCAGATGAAATGACCTATTACCGGTTTATTGTTGTCGAGCGCGATTTGACCAAACAAGTAAGGGCATTTAGCATGGCGAATGAAGCTGGCATTCTCGATCGACTACTTGACCAGCAGCTAGAAAGTCAATATTCGCTTTTGCGCGCGCAAGACCCAAAGCAATTCCAAACAGAAGAGAAAGAGTGGAAAGTTTTCGATACTGTTAAAAATGAAGTCGGTGAGCTTTTTTACACCAAGCGGCTTCGTGCAATCAAAAGGCAATGCGAAAAGCGGGGAGTTGCGATTTCAAAAGAAAAATGTGATCGGAGGTACCTTTATGCCTGCTTTATCGAACATCTGCACGAGCATCTCGCAGCTTGTCGAAAGGAAGCTGCAATGGCTGCTCAAAGTGAGTCTGCAGTTGCGCCAACAAACCTGGGAACTCACTTGAAAAAGAGAAAGCCGTTAGCGACTCAGTGGGATTTACGCAAAGAAGAGCAAACGGTAAAAAAATGTGATCACGGTCTGTGGTTAACTGCAGACGCTTTTTCTTGGGATGAAGCGAGTTGGTCGCCGGTTCTCGGTGGAAAAGATCGGACGCCCTACTTCTTTTTCCTCCGCAAGAAGTCATTGCCGACAGGGCCATTTAGAAAAGAAATCAAGCAAGGGCAAAAAATACTTGCAGATGAAGCCAAGCAGCTTTTAATGCTGGAAGTGATCGATACCCTAAAAAAGAAGGGCGGCATTCACCTTTCAACTCACAAGGACTAAGTCTGTGCTCAATACACTAGCGCCGCTATCCCCGGCGATGTTTTTCGATTGCACTTTTACCGTCAAACGAAGAAAAAGTCGCCGCTATATGCGTAGCTCTTTGGTGCCTAATCTTTCAAAGCTACTTGGCGAGGAGCACTTTGCCGATCTTGGTTTTTATTGGTCTGATCAAGGGTTTCACATTGACCTTCTTGTGCGTAAGCCGTTGACCCATGTTGCCTTTCCCAATTTTCGCCGGGGCGATAGCTTAGAGTTTTTAATCAATACGCGGGAATTGACAAAGGTGAGTGTGGTGACCCGTTTTTGTCATCACTTTGTTTTTTTGCCCGAAGAGATTGAAAATATTCAAGCGCATGAGGTGACCCGTTTTCGCGCGGATGATACTCATGATCTTGCTGATCCTAAGCTTTTTATAGTTAAGGTAACTCCCAGCCGCTTAGAGTATAGAATGGAAATTGAAATTCCCAATGCTGCTCTTTACGGTTATGATCCTGAAACAGTAACAGCAATTGGTTTTGCCTATCGCGTCAATCGCGCTGATGGAGAACCCCAGCACTTGCCCCTTTCTTCGCGTTTCTTTAATTTAGAAAAACATCCTGATCTTTGGGCAACAGCCCATCTTGGGTCTTAATACCTCTGAGTGCGACCTATTTTTAAATAAATTCTCCACCTTAATTAAGGAGAATTTATGGAAACTCAAGTTATTTTCATCTACTGTCTTGCTAATGCGGTTGTATCCTCTCTCAAATAACTTAATATAAGTTGTTGATTTTCTGTTGCTTAGAAAATAGATCTTCGAATGTTTTCTTGGGTTCTAAATTAAACCCCATCCTGTCTGCAAATTTTCGTAATCGTCTCATCGTCTTTTCTTTGTTCATTTTTTCGTAATACCTGTGAGTGCGACCTATGGGTATTTAGAGGGATTTTCAATTGAAGCTCACGGGTGTTTCCGGAAAAAATCCGGCATGTCAAAAATAATCTGCGACAGAAGCTTTTCATACAATTTGGGTTTAAAAATCGCTTGTCATTGCAAAATTCAATGATTTTGGCTCGAAATGAAATTTCGATCGCGGCCTCTATTGGAAAACAATAAAAAAGTGGTCTATTATCAGAGCTAAAACTTAATCGGGATCGGTTATGGGAAATATTAATCCGCGTGTAGACTTAGCATTTAAAAAGATATTTGGGATAGAGGAGAACAAAGACCTGTTAATCTCACTGATTAACTCGATTGTGAGTAGTGAAGATCAGGTCGTGGATATCACATTGCTTAATCCATACAGTCAAAAGAACTTTAAGCAAGATAAGCTTTCCATTTTAGATATCAAAGCAGAGGGGGAGTGTGGGAAGCAGTTCAACATAGAGATCCAAATTACCGACGAAGCAGACTATGATAAAAGAGCGCTGTATTACTGGGCGAAGTTATATGCAGAGCAGTTGAAAACAGGAGATGATTACGGGAAATTAGAGAAAGTGATTGGGATTCACATTTTAAATTTCACATCGATTCCCGAGGCCGAAAAATACCACAACTCTTTTCACATTACCGAGAAAGAAACGAGATTACGCTACTTCAAGTGTTTAGAGTTGCATACGATTGAGCTAAAAAAGTTTACTGAGAAAGTAAAGAAAGAGCTAGGAGAACTTGCAACTCAAATCCGAAGCTCGTTAGATATGTGGTCGGCATTTTTGACAAGGCATGATCTGCTGAATGTCAACAATTTACCGAAGAATTTGGATAAGCCTGAGCTTAAAAAAGCTTTGAAGGTGCTCGATGTGATGAACTTTACCGAAGAGGAACGAGAAGCGTATGAAAGCCATCTGAAATGGCTGCGGATAGAGTCAAGCACGCTAAAGAAAGCAGAAGAAAAAGGGCGAGAAAAAGGAAGAGAAGAGGGCCTAAAGGAAGGGGAAAAAAAGGGGCGTGAAGAGGGGCGTAAAGAAGGTGAGCAAAAGGGGCGTGAAGAAGGTGAAAAGAATAAAGCCGTTGAAATAGCAAAAGAACTGCTGGGAATTGGAATGTCCCTGGCGCGAGTTGCTAAGCTAACAAGGCTTGCTATAGAAGATATAAAAGTTTTAGACGGAGCAAAAACAAAGAAGAGTTGAGATGGGAAATATTAATCCGCGTGTAGACTTAGCATTTAAAAAGATATTTGGGATAGAGGAGAACAAAGA
>JBCCHO010000049.1:0-10974 GCA_039028715.1 Chlamydiota bacterium
GACGATTCAAAATGCAAACAGGTCGGTGATGTGGCGCGGCTATTTTGATCGACTTTTTTCCTGGGTTCTTATCCGGCAGGTGGATAAAACCCAGGGAACAATCGGTCAAAAAAGACCGCCAAATTCGGTGAGATTTTTGCACTTTGAACCGGAAGGAGTATAGCTGCTCAGATAAATTTTCTGTTTTTTACCTGCCCAGCTATACCACACAACTTGGGTTTTAACCTGAGCAATTTTCTCATAAAAACACTCATCTTAACCCGTATTTCTCACAAGCTCTGCTAAAAAGCTTAAGCAAGACGTTAAATTCAGAACTCAGGTTTTTAGCGTTAGCTTTACGAGATTGTCCGGGAGCTGGAGCTAGCTCAACTTAGGCAAATGAGTTAGCGTGAGTGGCGGTCACCGCTATTGCCCCCTTTATCTCCAGTTGCTGATTTGCGCCGAATCAAGGGCTTTTTTTCTTTTGTTTGCAAGATAGGCGATAGGATATTCACCTCAAAGTTATATTGAGCATCTTTAAAGGCTTGTGAGAGTTGATCGATGTTATCTGAAAAGGCTTGTACCGCCTCAGGAGAGCCGATCAATTGAAGATTGAATGCATGCGGTGCGGTGCTATACTTATCGAGCACGATTTGCGCATCGTTGAAGACAGTATCAGGCATATTGAGAGTCACCGTTGTCGTTGTGATTCCGCCGTCATTTTGAACCATCATCACGCCACCGACTTTTTCAAACAGTTCGTAAACTTCAGGTGAGAGTTTAGAGTAGGCCGGCCCGTCAGCGGGTTGAACTGGTGGGAGAGTTTCGGTTAGAGCTGGAAGCGGAATACCGGCATTGCCTTCATCAGCTTCGATAAAGGGCTTGTCCTGATCTTTGCGTTTGTCTTGTTTCATGCCAGTCGTTTCGCCTTCTTCTTCAGTGGCGATAGTGCGCTTCTTTTTTTTGCGCGTTTCTTGGGCTGTTAGACGCCGAAATGTGACTGTTAATTTTTTCTTAGCGGTAGATTCTTCTGGTAGCACTCCGCCTTCTTCAGCAACTGATTGCGCTTCTGGAAGAGCTTCTTCTGCGGCTGGAATTTTTTTGCCTTCAATTTCCTCTTCCTTCTTAGTCGGTGTAATCACCTGCGCCTCTTCTTCGGTAAAAGCAGGGTTGACTTCAGCTTGTTCGGGAGCGGGCATCTCGGTAATGTCGGGTTGACCTTGATCGTCCTTTTTTTTCTTTTTTGGTAAGAGGGCGTCTTTTTTAGGTTGAGATGCGAGCAGCGATGAATCAGCTTCTTTTTTAGCTTTCTCTTTTTCCTTTTCTTCAGCTTTTGAGTGTTGCTTTTCGTTGCCCGGTTGTTCTTTTTCTTCTGTAGTTGCTAGGGGAGGGGGCTGGTCTGGCTCTTGTTGGTTTTCATCCTGGTCAACTGGAGGTTGAGCTCCTTCTTGTTGAAAAGAAGCAGGTGGTTCAGAAAGTGGCGCCGCTTCAACTTCTTCTTCCTCATTAGTGGGGGCAAAAAAGACTTGCTCTTCTGTCGGCAATTCAAAAGATTCTTGGGAGAATGCTGCCGGTTCTTCTGAGTCGGCATTGGGCCAATTCCCTTCTTCAAAATCGGATAGAGTTGGCGTTTCTGGCTGAGTCTTTGACTCTTGGTCATCTTCTGTTGAAGAGTAAGCAGAGGGTTCATAAGGGGAGGGTGATGTGGAAGCTTGCCTATATTGTTTGCCTTTCGACTGAGAGTCAAAAATAGACCCGCTGTCGTCTTTTTCTTCCATGAGCTCGGAAAAGTCACTTGCTGGAGAGGAAGGAGCCGCTTCTTCGACTTCTTCATCCTCGCCTTCTTCTTCTCCTTTTTTTAATCGTCGTTTTTGCCTTTTAGATGTTTCATCCGACTCGTCAACTTTGAGAACTTTTTTGAATTTTTCAGGATCAATTTTTTCTTCCTCATCGCGTTGCGGTTCGGGATTGTAGGGAAGGCTGGGGTCTCCAACGCGTTTATTAGCCATAATGAAAGCTCTTTCTAATTTAGATCCAACTTAGCTCTTGGGTTTTCTCAAAGTATGTACTGCGGTGCCAAGTTCGTCAATTTCGAGGCTTGCTTGATGTTCGAGTAGGGCTCTTGTTTCTTTTTCCCATTCTTTGCGGTGCATATTGATTTTTTCTAAGTCGCGTTGTTTTTTGATGAGTTCTTTTCGCGCAATTTCTACTTGCTCTTCGGCCTTTTTGACTTCTTTGGTTTGTTCTTCAACCGCTTTTTCCTTTTCCTTGAGTTCTTCCTCGACGATCTTGAGATAGGTTTTCATTTGTTTGATTTTGTTTGTGTTCACTCCAGAGTCGAGCCCTTCTCTTAGCTGAGTCATTTTATCTTTACGGTGTTGATAGGTTTTATCCCGTTCTTTAGTGAGTTTTTGCTCTTTTTCTTGCTCTTCTTTAAGCTTTTCCTTTCTCTTCTTTAGCGCCTTTTCCGCTGTTTCAATGCGGCGCTTTTTGATCGTAATAAGTTGTTCTAATGGATACTTTGGCTTCATAAAAAACCCGGGTTTTAAACTCAAGGTTACGCCTTATGGTCGCTCAGATCAATCTTCTGTTTTTTACCTGCCAAAGGCTTAAATTTTCACCTACTTTATTCAAGTATGTTGAAAATTCAAGCCTTTGGCAGGTGGAAAAAGAGAATTTGAGATGAGCTGTCATAAGACGTAAGCTTGGGTGTTAAGATGAATTACCGAAAAAGAGCCTGTAACTGTTGCAGAGTTTCATCGAAGTCGCATTTTTCATCGATTTTTTGTTTTAAGAACCGGTTGACTTTGTCGACATATTTGATGGCAAAGTCTGCAGCTCGATCAGAGCCGGGTTTGTACTCTCCAATTCGAATAAGCAGCTCGTTTTTTTTATAGTTAGCGAGGACTTCGCGTATTTGGCCGATCAATTGCCTGTGTTGGTCACTTGTGATTGAAGGGAGAATTCGACTGGCTGAAGCGAGGACATCAATAGCTGGATAGTGATACTGGCGAGCGAGTTCGCTCGATAAAATAATATGACCGTCTAAAATAGAGCGTACTTCATCAGAAACGGGCTCATTGAAATCATCTCCGGCGACGAGGATGGTATAAAAGGCTGTGATTGAGCCCAAGTCTGAATTCCCAGAGCGCTCTAGTAACCGCGGTAGCATCGCAAATACAGATGGCGTGTAGCCAGCGCGTGCAGGAGGTTCGCCTGCTGCAAGGCCGATTTCACGTAAAGCGCGCGCAAAGCGAGTCACAGAGTCCATCATAAGGATGACAGTTTTTCCCTGATTGCGAAAATATTCAGCAATAGCTGTGCCGACATAGGCGGCATTTAAGCGAAGCTGAGCGGCTTGGTCGGAAGTAGACACGACGATGACAGAGCGGCGCAAACCCTCTTCTCCGAGGTCGTGTTCAATAAATTCACGCAACTCACGACCCCGTTCTCCAATGAGTGAAATCACATTAACGTCGGCTTTTGCCGATCGCGCGATCATGCCAAGTAGCGTCGACTTTCCGCCGCCGGCAGCTGCAAAAATTCCCATGCGTTGCCCGCGCCCACAAGTTAGAACGCCATCGATTGCGCGGATACCAACCGAAATGGGCTCTTTGATCATTTGGCGCTTGAGGGGATCTGGCGGAGGGTTAATGACAGAGAAACTTTCTTCAAGTTTGATTGTTTCGCGCACCTTGGGGTCGAGCGGACGACCGAGTCCATCTAAAACCTTGCCGAGAAGCTCATTGCCGACCTTAATATGAAGAGGAAGGCGCATGGGAATCACTTCAGAAGATGATCCAACTCCATGCATATCTCCCAGTGGGGATAGGAAAACCTCTTCTTTTGTGAAGCCAACAACTTCGGCAATTAAAGGTTCCATGCCCACTCGTTTAATGAGACAAGCTTCACCCATTTTCACATTGGGCACGACTGCTTTGATCAGCATACCGACAATTTCAGTAATCCGACCGTGAACAGTTGTGAGTTCAATATCTTCTAATTTGCCGATCAGTTGATCAAAATCGGGCGGCTTTGCCATAAGAGCCTCTTGCAAAATTCTGAAATAAGAGTTTTAACCCAAGCCCGCGTCTGATGATGGTTCAGGCCAATTTTCTGTTTTTTACCTGTTTGAGGCTCAAACTTTCAGCATACTTGAATAAAGTAGGTGAAAATTTAAGCCTCAAACAGGTGGAAAAAGAGAATTTTAGATGAGCCATCATCAGGCACAACTTGGGTTTTATGTTCAGGGCAAGTCCAACGCAAAAATAGGAAAATCTCCTCGAATTTGACCTCTATTGCTAACGGGGAAATTCCCTTTTGAAAAACTCTAGACTTCAACACAATCCATTAAATTTGGATGTTGAACATTTGTTTGATATCATCAACTGCTTTGGTAAGCAAGACAGATGAGTACTCGAGTTCTTGCTGGGCCCTTGCGAGCTTTGTCTGAATGAGCAATAAATTGCCTGGGCTAATCATTCCATTTTTGTCTCGCAATTCAGTCACCATCTTTTGAGTGTTTTGCAATTGTACCTGACTATCGCCTAAGAGAGCCAGGAATTTTTCAACGGGACTCTTTTTTGCAGACCAATTCGGTGGGCTACCGGGGTCGACACCTGCTTTTTGAGCAGCTGTTCGAATATTTTGATTCGATGAGGTGATTTTGCCTCGAAACAAAGAATTCTTTTTCGTCTGCTTGAGCTTTAACTTGTCTTTGTTATTGTAGAGTTGGTTTTGAAGGTCGCCAACCATGGAAGAAGTACTGCTCATTTGCTGTAAGATCGAATCCATTGTCGGTGGCGCGCCAATGGGATGGTCTTGAGCCGCAAGATCGATTGGGCCGGCGCTTTTTCCTTCTGACGCATTGGGAGAGCCTTCTGTTGACCCCTGCTCTGGTTGCATGTAAGACTCGAAAGACTGTCCGCTAGAGGGGGTTGTCTGGTCATCACTTCCGGGAATTTGGCCGGGCGAATTAATGCCCGAGGCTCCGGGAATATCTTCTGTAGAATCTGCCATAGGTCACTCTTATTGATCGCAAAGTTATTTTCTTTTGATTTCGGCGGGGCCAGGAGCTCGTTTGACGAAGCGTTCGACAAAGTCGAGCGATGTATTTGCGACTTTTTTGATTTGAGAGTCAGATGATTTTGTCGCAGATTTTTCTAGCAGTTTTTCGCCTTCCGTTGTTTGGGTTGGTGTGAGCGCAAGGGTAATGCCGAGAAAAGTCTGCGCCATCTCATCTTGGGGGTGTGCTTGTAAAACTTCGCGAAAACATTCAGCAGCTGCTTTAAGTTCGAGTTTGTGCAGATGTAAGTACCCAAGTCCTGTTTTAATCAGCGAGTTATTAGGCTTCATCATCTCGCAGATTTTGAATAGCTTTACAGCTGAATCTTCATCGGCTTGGTTGATAGCAATAAACCCTGTTTCGAGAAAAACAAAGAAATCGTCTTCATATTTGCTTAAGTCTTCCATGTCTTATTATCCTCTGCTTGAGCTTCTTTTTTGCGATTATTTTAACCTCTGCAGTGATAAAATCACCAGAGATGATTTCCAAGTTTTCAATTATCCAGCTTTCTGGTTGCGCACAGAGTTGTTGATCATTGAATTGACTTGAGAAATTAAGTTAGAAATTGAATCTCCTACTTGCGTCACTTGTGACATTGAAAATTGCAGTAATAAAAACTTTCCCGGTGTTGCAGCGCTTAATCGGCTAGCAACGTTGCGTACTTGGCAAACGACCTCTGCTTGCAAGTAGGAATATTTTTTAATAAGCGTGTAAAAAGTTAACGGAACAGGGTGTGGTCCGTGACTTGCTTGTCCCATGAATGATTGCCTCGTTGTTATCCTATTTTATATCGAAATAAACTCAAAAATCGGTTTTGGGCAGCTGGTCGCACATCTGTTTAAAACCAACTTTTGAACTTATTTCGGCATTGCGAATGCTACTTGCCAATGCGATTGATCACTTTTGTCAGCGCTGCATATCCTTGAAGAAGAAGACCACATTGATCAAAGTTTTCTTCAGCTTTTCCTTCGCGCAGCAAGGATTTAAGTTCTTTTGTCCTCGTGGCGAAATGATCGAGTAGTTTCTCTTTTCTTTTTGGGTCGCTTTTCAGCTCTTTTTCTAAGTCAAACTCAAATGGTTGCTTGCCTTTTTTTTCTAGTCCGAACATAACGTTAAAAAGTCCTTATATGTACCGACTGCGTCGGCATGGTTTTTTTAGCAATAAGGCGTGATTCAAAATATACCCACTCAACATTACTGACCTTTTTTCACTTTGAATCGGTATCACACAACTTGCGGGAAGTGCCTTTTATTGCTGATTGTATTGAATTCGATATTTTATGCCATCTTTTTCAAGAAAAATTGTATTTTTGTTGACCTCTGTAATTCTCATTCCATCCAAAGTATCACCTTTTGATAGAATGCGGCCATTAATAGCAACATATTGGCTAATGTTGCCCTTGCGCGAACTTCCGGTGACAGTGTATTTAGAAGTAATGTCAATGACATCGCTGATGGGCGCTGTTAAGATGACAAAGTTTTTAAGAATACGAACCCCTTTGAGATCCTGAATCTGTTTAACGGCGGCACTTAGTTCTGCTTGCAAGTTCGATCCCGTCCGCCCGGTTAAAATCAGCTCGCCATTGGCAAGTTGGAAAGAAACACCGACCAACTTGCGTGTGGCCAAAATACTTTGAACTTGAGCTTCGAGTGTATTCTCAACGACGACCTGATTATTGAGTTTGTCCGAATAGGGAAAGTTGAGATTGATGTATTCCGATAATTTGGTCGCTTGATCAGTCGTTTGCACATACCCTCTAAGGACAAAATGACCGGGAATGATTGAGCTGAGAACAACGCCGCGCCAAGAGGGGTTTTTCGCTAATAAAGCATTGGTGTTTTCCCAAATAAGTTCATCGACAATAATATTGTTATCGATCGCTTTAATAAACGGAAGCGACCAGAGAAGATATGCCACTTCTTGTAGATCGACTTCTGTCATCACATGGCCGAGGATAAACAGTTTTCCCGTTGATGAATTGAATGAAAACTCCAATTCGGGAAAGCGCTTTAAGGCCTGATTAATTTCTTTTGTTTCATCAACCTCGGCAATAACAACAGGTTTTGCTTTGAAAAGGGAAAAAATGCCCGCAATACCTAAGACGAGGGCAAAGACAAAGACCCCGGCTATAACGAGGTGGCGCATGGGAATAATCAGTTTTTTCCAATTTTTAGCGGGCGTTTTTTGCGGTTCCATTTCGGCGTTTTCTGGCGCTTCTTCTACTTGGGGGGTGAGAGATTCTAAGACAGGAGATGGCGAAATAATTGTTTCGCGCGTTTGTTCGCGGTCAATCACGAGCAGAGAAGTCGTTCCAAGAGCAATAAGATCTTGACTTTGGAGCGGAATAGTTCCTGTGACTTCTTTTCCGTTGACGAGAACTTTATTTAAGCTCTGTAGATCTTCGATTGTGATTTCTCCCTCTGGAGAAACTGTCATCCGTGCGTGTTGCCTAGAAACGCTTAAGTCTTGAAAAATGAAGTCACAACTCGTCGAGTCCTTGCCGAGGATATAGCTTTCGCCTTGGTGGAGGCCGAACTCAGCGCCTGCATTAGGGCCGGCGATGACCTTGATGATCCAGCGCGCATCGGTATCCGAGCTAAAAGAAAGCACTTCTAGATCGTCTGATTCTCCGTAGATCGTCGGGTTTTCTTCTTCTGCGCGTTCTAAATCTTCTTCGGAAGGAATTTGCGCAGGGTCTTGAAGAGTGAATCGAAAAAGAACATTTCCAATTTGAACCGAGTCTCCTTCTTGAAGTAAAACGGGCTCATCGATCGGCTTGCCATTGACATTTGCTGGGTTAACATCGCTTAAATTTTCTAGCAAATACCCTTCATCTGTTAGTCGGCAAACGACGTGTTTACGAGAGACCATAGGGTCTTCGATTACTTGAAAAGACACATCGGGATCGCGTCCGATCACCCATTCATCGCCTTCTTCAAAGCGAATCAGTAAGCCAGCCAAAGGTTCATCTTCGGCGATTAAAAATCCTGCCATTGCCATCGAAAGTTGTACCTTTAAGTGTGCACTACTCTACGTCACCGGTTTTTAACCCAAGTTGAGTCGTATAATTGCTCATCTAAAGTTCTCTTTTTCGACCTGCGAGAGGGTTGAATGTTCACCTGCTTTATTCAAGTATGCTGAAAATTCAACCCTCTCGCAGGTAAAAAACCAGAAAATTTATCTGAGCAATTATACGACCCAACTTGGGTTTTTAGAATAGGGCGTACTCACAGGTTGTAATGTCGTTGTTTGATTGAAACATACATTGTTGGCTGTTTTTTTTCATTTGTTTTCGAAAGAGCCTCGCCGCAAAAACCGTTTTTTTTGGTAAGGGGGACCTCAAGAGATGATTTTTTTTTGGTAGTTAACGATTTCTTCGCGCCAAAAGTCGAGATAGTTGATAAAATCTTCCAAGCTATCTCGGAAAAGAGTGTAGTTGATGTCTTGAGAAAGAGCAAAAGAAAGCGTAAGAAACTGCTCTGCTGGATCAATGCCGATGGCGCTCCCCCCTGTTGATACACCTAGGAAGTTTGATCTCATTAAGTAGATAAATAGAGCTTCTTGTGTAGTCGACTTGGGAATCGGCATCATCTTGGAAAAAATGTAAAGTCCCGGATCGAGTGCAGATAATGACAACTGCGTATTAGAGTTAATGGGCAATTGGTACACGCCGTCCTTATCTTTTTGAGGTAAGACGGCGATATTGAATTCGCGACAGAAAAGTTCAAGTAGCGGATCTAAAGACATTGCAACACTCCTCTTGCCAGTTTTTGACCCAAGTTGCATCCTATCATGAACTTATTCCGAAGCCAATGCAAAGTAGGCGAGGGTTGCCAAATGCGGTGGTCTAGTTGCCAGTCCTAGCGGGAAATTTTTTTCGTGTACGAAGATTTCCAATCATGAGGCCATCTCACTAAACGGTTTTTCGATTTTCCAGTCTTTTTTGCTCATTTCGGGGTGATGACTTTCGCCCTTACCTCCTTGATAGTGCGAAAGTCATCACCCCGAAATGAGCAAAAAATGCAAACCCAAGTTGTGTCTTATCCCGTATTTCTCACAAGCTCTGCTAAAAAAGCTTAAGCAAGATGTTTTTCGAGATTTCTAATTGAGATCTTGCTCTGTACTGGACAAAAAATAAATTTAAAAAAACTCGTTGAGACGGCATCATAAATCCTTTTTAACCAAAACATTAGGGTGTATGATGAAACATATCAACGAGCTACAAGAAATTTTACATACTTTTTTACATTGGCACAAGTCCCGAGTGCTCTGCATGGCTCAAATTTCCCTTCGAAAGCGATTTTTGCGCAGGAGCCTCTAGAGAACTTTAAATTCAGTTTGCTTTTGGGCGCTTTTGAATCGACTCGGGTATATTCAAGATGAACGCCGAGTCAAGGTGGGTTCCACCTTGGCAAAGGCGAGAAGCGAAGTAAATGTGCCTATTCTAAAAGATAGATGGTGCGTTAAGTAAATTGATTAAAAAGCTTGATCATATATCCCAAAATAAAAAAACAAACTTTTAAGCAAAAACCTTTTGCTTTTCTAGTTCGTATAAATCTAGGCATTAAATATATAATTGAAAATCATCAACTAAACGAGTTAGTCGATAATTACACTGGTAAAATAAAGATGAAATTAAAACGAATGTAATGACTTCTGAAGAAGACATCAAACATTGAGGGTCATCTTTAATGTTAAGAGGATACAACCGCATCAGCAAGACAGTAGATAAAAATAACTCGAGGGGCTCCTCGCGCAAAATTCCATTTCGAGTGAAATTCGCGCTTTTGTCCTTGAGAGCTGCTTTTTGCAAGAGCCTCTGTCAGGTGAAGAAAGAGAATTTTAGATGAGCGATCAGAAGGCACAACTTGGGTTTCAAGAAAACTCAAAAAATCGTTGAGTGGGATAGCCTCATAGCCGGTATAAAAACCCTTGATTATCAGTTAATTTGAATTTTACTGGTATGAGAAATTGATCTTTTGATCTAAAATAAAGCTAAATTGTTTTGATTTTCTGTTTTTTATCTGATTAAAATGCAATTAGGAGGATTCTGTAGCTATGGAAGATGAATTTGACCGAATCGTCAACTTTTTTTCTTTGGATGATAAAGAAAAAGAAGCCCGGCTTCAGGAGATTTTTTCGGATTCAGTTGCTTATTTTGAGCGGTTTAGAAATATCATGATGCATGGAACACCTGAAGAGAAGCAAGAGGCAATCGAAAAAGTCTCCAAACTGAAAGAACGGGTTGAAATGGAAACAAAGAAGGTGTGTGAAAAGACCGGGTTGACAGAAGAGCAGCTACTTGCAAGGGCAAAAAACCCAGCTAATTTTTCTGAAGACCAATGGAATGCGTTGACTGAAGCCCAGAAGAAGATCGAATCAGGGGTAAGAGAAGTGAAGGAAAAAGTGGAATCTTCAGAAGAAAAAAGCCCCTCGGTGGAAAAAAAGAAGCCAAAGCCAAAGAAAAAATCCAAAAAGTGGATTCCATCGTAACTTAAAAACCCAATTTGTGGCTGATGATTGCTCAGATAAATTTTCTGTTTTTTACCTACCAGAGGCTTGAGTTTTTAGCATACTTGAATAAAGCAGGTGAAAATTCAAGCCTCTGGTAGGTGAAGAAAGAGAATTTTAGATGAGCGATCAGAAGACGCGGGCTTGGGTTTAAAACCCAGTTTGGGGTGAAATCTATCTCTGTACGCAACGAAAAAGTCTCCTGCTAGAGGGAGCAAGGACAAAGCCAAAACTTTTTAAAGGGCGAGGAGAAAAAAGCGTTTGGTAAAGTTAATTAGCCAGCCCTTGCATGAGATTTTAGAGAGGACACACGGGAATCCTCATCCCGTTTGGGGGATTGAGATGAAAGTGTGCCTTGTGTATAATTATTTGAAAGTTCGCTCACAAGCATGTGGTCTTTTCGACGGGATGCTGTAGC
>JBCCHO010000050.1:0-10845 GCA_039028715.1 Chlamydiota bacterium
ATTTAGAGGGATTTTCAATTTTTTTCATGCTTGAAACGGAAAAATGGGCACATACTTGGATAAAGTAGGGGCCATTTTTCCGTTTCAAGCATGGGAAAAAGAAAAATTCAAATCAATATCCATAGGTCGCACTCACAGGTATTAAGTCCAGGAGCTTGTGCTGAGTCGCTGCAAGTGGGTGGGTTCATATTGAATAAGGTTTTTATATCATGACGAGATTTGCAAATGCTATTCACCTGTTATATGAGTGGACTTGGAGTCTGCCATTGTTAGGGCTCATTTTTTTAGTTGGTCTTTACCTGACGATCCGGACGCGAGGGCTTCCTTTTCGCTATCTTTTTTATGCCCATAAACTCGCTTTTACCCGCTCTGACAAGCGCGCTGCTGGCGATATCAGTCACTTTCAAGCATTGATGACAGTATTAGCTGGGACGATTGGTATCGGAAGTATCACTGGTGTTGCTACGGCGATTGCAATCGGTGGCCTTGGGTCAATGGTCTGGATGTGGCTAGCAGCTTTGCTGGGAATGGCGACAAAGTATGGCGAAGCGATTTTAGCAGTTAAATACCGCGCCATTGATAGCAGAGGGGAGATGTGTGGTGGTCCGATGTACTACCTAGAAAAGGGGCTTAAAATGCGCTGGCTCGGCATTCTGTTTGCTCTTTTTGGTGCGCTGGCGGCGTTTGGAATCGGCAATCTCGTTCAATCAAATTCTGTTGCCCTTGCTCTGACAGCCCAAATCGGCCTTTCCCCAATTTGGACGGGGATAGTGATGATGGTCTGTGTCGGGCTAGCGCTGATCGGAGGAATTAAAAGTATTGGCAAGGTCGTTGCGATTCTCGTGCCTGCGATGGCCGCTTTTTACCTCTTAGGCGGTCTTTTCATCATCGCGATCAACATTCAAGCGGTTCCAGCCGCTTTTGCTGCGATGTTTACAGCCGCTTTTTCAAACTCAGCAGCTGTTGGTGGTTTTGCCGGAACGACGGTCATGGTCGCGATCCAAACAGGAGTTTCGCGTGGAATTTTTTCGAGCGAAGCAGGGCTAGGAAGTTCGCCGATTGCTTCTGCTGCAGCTAAAACCGATACTCCGGGACGACAGGCGCTAGTTGCTATGTGTAGTGTTTTTATTACGACGGGAGTTGTCTGTACGATCACAGGACTTGTCATTGCGCTATCGGGCATTTTTGGTGAGCCTGGCCTCAGTGAGAAGACACTCGACGGCTCTGTTCTCGCTCTTTCTGCGTTCGATCGATTGCTTCCTTATGGTGGGCTGATTGTCACAATTGCGCTTTTCCCTTTTGGTTATTCGACGATTCTGAGTTGGGCTTATTACGGCGAGAAATGTGTTGAGTACCTTTTTGGCGTTAAAATCATCGCGGCCTATCGCGTGATCTTTACGTTGGTTGTGATTCCCGGGGCTATTTTATCGCTTGGTTTAGTTTGGGATCTCGCTAACGTGCTCAATGGATTGATGGCGGTCCCCAATTTGATTGCGCTGATTGGGCTGGCGGGAGTCATTGCGAAAGAAACCCGCTTTTTTGAACAGCTTCTCAAAAAAGAAAAAGCTGATAAGGTATAGATTCGGCATCAGCCTGTATAAGACATCCGCGCGAACTAGAAGGAGCTCACAAAGTGCAAAAAGTCTCAGCAACATCGCAAAAAGTAATCGAGATCCTCAATCAAATTGATCAAGTGATTTGGGGCCACTTTCTTATTATCTTGCTCGTTGCCGTGGGCTGTTTGCTCACTTTCCGCTTGCGCGGCATGCAGTTTCGCTATCTTTTTTACGCTTTAAAGCTCGCTTTTACCCGATCTGATAATGAAGCTGAGGGAGATATCAGTCAGTTCCAAGCACTCATGACAGCGCTAGCAGCGACGATTGGCATTGGAAGCATTGCCGGTGTTGCGACAGCTATTGCTACGGGTGGCTTTGGATCGATTTTTTGGATGTGGGTCATTGCTCTTATTGGGATGGCGACGAAGTACGCTGAAGCGATCTTGGCTGTTAAGTATCGCATTGTCGATCACCGCGGTGAGATGAGTGGGGGACCGATGTACTACATCGCTCGCGGCATGGGGGGAAAGTGGAAGTGGCTTGCTGGCGCTTTTGCGTTATTTGCGACACTGTCTTCTTTTGCAGGGGGCAATATGGTCCAAGCGCACTCAATTGCCGATGCAATGCGCAACTTGACGGGAGCCTCTCCAGTGTGGACTGGAATAGCGCTTACTGTTGTAACAGGTGCTGTGCTTATCGGCGGGATTAGCAGCATTGGCCGCCTATGCGCGTTGCTTGTTCCCGTTATGGCTGGCATGTATATCATCGGAGGGCTCATTATTTTAGGTGCCAATGTTGAACACATTCCCGCTGGACTTGCGCTTATTTTAAAAAGTGCTTTTACGGGACAGGCTGCGCGCGGCGGATTTTTTGGCGCTAGTGTGATGATGGCATTGCACTATGGCGTAGCGCGAGGCATTTCTTCGAACGAAGCGGGGCTGGGTAGTGGACCTATTGCAGCTGCAGCGGCCAAAACAGATGTTCCCGGTAGACAAGCGATGATTTCAATGACAACCGTATTTTTATCGACGCTTGTCGTGTGCACGATTACCGCGCTAGTCATTAGCGTTACGGGAGTGCTTGGGGGCTTTGATGCGACGGGACGAGTGCTCAATGGAGCTCCGCTAGTTATGGAGGCTTTTCGTCAGACGATTCCCTATGGTGAAGTGATCGTAACAGTTGGGCTGATGTTATTTGGTTATTCGACCATTGTCGGTTGGGCGTACTATGGAGAGCGCAGTGTCGAGTATTTGCTAGGCGAACGGGTCATTTATCCGTTTCGGATTTTATTTTCAGCACTTGTCTTTATCGGTGCAATTTCGAGTATTGATGTTGTCTGGCCGTTAACTGATATCATGAATGGATTGATGACTTTTCCCAATTTGATCGCTCTTTTTGCGCTGTCTGGCATTGTCGTCAAAGAGTCGCGAGGCTTTTTTAAGTTGATTAAAAAAGAGCGTCTAGAGCAAAAAAGGCTCAAAGAATAGGGGCTTTTTTTCAAAAAACGCGCGTTTTTTTGTAGATAAACATCTTAAAACCCAAGCTTACATCTTATGATTGATCTGAGCGATCATAAGATGTAAGCTTAGGTTTAAAAAACTGGAAAAAGCGTATGTCTAGTTTACTGATCGAAGCTTCTTCATCTTATCAACCACCACATTTAATTGCAGAAAGCAATAAAACAGAAAAAAGGTGTTGTTTTCACGGATGCTCTTTACGCGATGACAGAAATAACCCGGCCTTCATCTTGGTTGGAAAGATCACCACATGCCTTTGCTGTTCTACATGGCTGTGCCCAATCACATTTGGGAGAGTTTTTAACTGCTGTTATGATCCTATTTCGCTGGGACGGGGCGAATCTTGGCTTACTGATAAAGGAGAAACTCGCAAGTCGTGTCATTGCTGCTTTGATGGATGTGCTTTTGAGGATGATAGAAATAATCCGGCTTTTCGATCGGTGGGAAAGGCGGTCAGTTGTTTACTTTGCTCGTGGCTCTGCTTTTTGTCGTGTGGGCGCCTTTTTAACCCCTATGGGAAAAGGGTAAATACAAGGATGTTTATGGCGGCTAAGAGCCGAAAAAGCGACCAAATTTCCCTCAATCTTTTAGTTGCGAAAAAATCACGGGCATAAGCTATCAACTTTAGAGAATGAGGACAAAAAATGTTTTAGTCTTGACAACCTCACATAGCAGAAGAACCCTTCTGCTTTTAGAGAGCTATAGAGAGACACTTGTCCCCGACATGTCTTTTTAAAAGAACCCCTATTCTTTATAAAGAAACCCTATCATGTAAAAGCTCAAGGCACATGCCTTGAGCTTTGTCTCCAGCCCATTTTTCTCGTTTTGAACTGGAAGGAGTATAGCCCTTGTTGCCGGTTTTTTTTGGTACAATCGAGCATCTAAACCAAAAGTGTTCGACTGTTTTTTTGCTTTTTAACGAATTTGACGTTCTAGCCCGCATTTCTCACAAGGCTCTGGAAAAATTTGGAGCATCTGTTTTCCGAGATTCCAAGGAGCTCTTTTGGAAATGGTTACGACCATTCCCTGCAAGATCTCCTTGAAATCTCGAAAAACATCTTGCTCAACTTTTTAGCAGAGCTTGTGAGAAATACGGGCTAGATATCAGGCTATCACAGGTATTATTGACAGTGGGTTAACTTGACTCTTCGGAGTCAAGCTTCGGCTTATTTAAAAAAACCTCATGGCTCCTTTGCACGTTCTGCAAGAAGTTTTTCACGTGAGCTTGGGTTTCAGGTATGCTGAAAATTCGAGCCGTTAGACAGGTAAAAAACAGAACATTTATCTGAACCACCATCAGGCGCGGGCTTGGGTTTCAACGCGAACTTTTCGCTGCGATGTCTGACAGTTTTGTCTTTAACTCAGAGAGTTTCAATCGTTGCTTTGAGACAATGTCTTTCGGAGCATTGGCGACAAAATCTTCATTGGCCAGCTGTTGCTCAAGTGCAACAATAGCTTGCTCGACTTTAGTTTGCTCTTTAGCCAGCCGCCTTTTTTCTTTGGCTTCGAGCTCAGTAGGAAGCGGCAAGATGAGTTTGACGCCGTTGACATAAGTCGAAGAGGTAAAGCCTGTTGGATCTTTTGCTGGGTTGGCAGTAATGTTATATAGTGGAACAAGGGCTTTAAGGAGGTTGCTCTGTTTTGTGATCAGATTGAGGGCGTCGTCGTTATCGCCGCGGATGATAAGATCGGAAGCAATATGGCGCGGCAATTGCATTTCAGCGCGGATTTGACGCACTGCGTGGGCAATGCTTTTAATGGTTTGAAATTGCTGCTCTACCGTTTGATCAATCGCTGTTTCGCAGATCACAGTCGGATAGGGCGCAACAGCGCAAGCAACAGACCTTAAAGCGCGCACCGTCACTTCGGTATAGCGGTCGGGTGTTGCGGCGCGCAGCTTGGGAAATCGGGTTTTTATTTGGGAAAAGACTTCCTCTGTGATAAAGGGGGCAACGGGGTGCATCAGCAAAAGCGCTTGCACTAAAACAGTGATCAGAAGTTTCTGTTTATTGAGGCGCTCATCTTCAGTGCCGATTTTTTTTGATAGGAGCGGTTTTGCGATTTCAACGTAATCGGCGCAAAACTCATCCCAAAAAAAGGTGTAGCTTTGCATAGCAAACCGGTCAAAGGTAGACTCAGAGAGGTAGCGCTCCATCTTCTGGATTACGCGGTTAAGCGATGAGAGCATCCATTTGTCTTCGAGTGTCAGCAGCGAAAAGTCAATTCCAGTCATCAGTTCTTCTGATGACAGGGTCATGTTGATTAAAACAAAACGCGCGCCGTTCCAAATCTTGTTGGCAAAGTTGCGAAATTCCTCAAAGCGGCGCCTATCGAGATCGATTTGCCGGCTTTGGGTAGCGCTTGCAGTGAGGGCCATCCGCATGGCGTCAGCGCCATAAAGATCAATGATCTCAATCGGGTCGATCACGTTGCCTTTTGATTTTGACATTTTTTCCCATTTTGCATGGATGCCAGCTGGGGGTGTATTGCCGAGATCGTACTGCTTTTTTTCCTCTGCTGAAGCGTAGGTAACGCCGCCATTTGGCTCTTTTCGAAAATAGGATTTCCCATAGATGAGCCCTTGCAAAACTGTTTCTTTGAACGGCACTTCGCCCATTGCGTACTCGCCCATCATGATCATCCGGGCGACCCAAAAAAAGAGAATATCGTGACCTGTGATGAGTGTGGCATTGGGATAAAACAGGTTGAGTTCGCGTGTTTTGTGAGGCCAGCCGAGGGCACTAAAAGGCCAAAGCGCTGATGAGAACCAGGTGTCGAGAACATCGTCATCTTGGCGCCAGCTGGCAGGGTCTTTAATCACCTCTGGTGGCCGCCCTGTCTTGGCATAGCAAAGGATCCGATTGGGATCATCGCGGTGGTACCAAATGGGAATCCGGTGCCCCCACCAAAGTTGGCGCGAGATGCACCAGTCACGCAAATTTTCGATCCAGTGGAAATAAGTGCTTTCCCAGTTTTTGGGAATCATGCGCACCTTCCCTTCTTTCACAGCGGCAATTAGCTTATCTTTGAACGGCGCCATTCGAATAAACCACTGCTTGGAAAGAAATGGTTGGATGATTGCTTTGGAGCGATAAGAAACGCCGACGCGATGGTGGTGGGATTCGGTCTTTTCAAGAAAGCCGATTTCTTTGATGCGGGCGACGATATGACTCCGCGCTTCTTCGACGGAAAGCCCTTCGTACTCAAGGCCATTTTCATTAAGCGTCGCATCGGGGTGAAGAATATTGATCATGGGCAAGTGATGGCGACAGCCGATTTCATAGTCATTTGGATCGTGGGCTGGTGTAATTTTGACAGCGCCAGTACCAAATTCGGGGTCGACGGCTTGGTCAGCGATAATCGGAAGTTCTCGATTGACAATCGGGAGTAACACTTTTTTGCCAATAACAGCTCGGTAGCGTTCATCGCGCGGAGAGACAGCAACGGCGACATCGCCGAGCATTGTTTCTGGTCTTGTCGTTGCGATTGTGATATGCCCTTCGCCTTCTTTAAAAGGGTAGTTGAAATACCACAGATGCCCCTCTTTTTCCTCATACTCGACTTCGTCATCAGCGAGAGCTGTTTGCGTCACTGGGTCCCAGTTGACGAGATAATCACCGCGATAAATCAAACCGTCGTCAAACAGCTTTTTAAACAGTGTTCGAACGGCAAGGCTAGCGTCTTCGTCCATTGTGAACCGCTCGCGCATCCAGTCGCAAGAACATCCGAGCCGCTTGAGCTGATCGACAATTTGCCCACTGCGCTCTTCTTTCCACTTCCAAACGCGGGCTAGAAACTGGTCGCGATCGAGATCAGTGCGCCTTTTTCCCTCTTTAGCTATCAGGTCTTTCTCGACGACAGTTTGAGTTGAGATGCCCGCATGATCGAGTCCTGGAACCCACAAAACTTCATCGCCCATCATGCGTCGCCAGCGAACGACGATATCCTGAAGGGTATTGACAAGGGCGTGCCCCATGTGCAAGACCCCCGTTACATTTGGCGGGGGCATCACGAGGCAGTAAGGTGGCTTTCCCGAGCTGGGATCAGCGTGAAAACACCCCTTTTGTTGCCAAAAGGCATACCATTTTTCTTCGGTGAGGTCGGGATTGTACTGTTTGGGTAGATCTTCCATCGGTTTTTTTTGAGAAGCTTTTGTTCAAATTTCGCCCCAAATAGAATTTTTCGGGGAAATCTTTTTAACCCAAGCTGTGTGGTATAATTGCTCAGATCAATTATGCCACACAACTTGGGTTTTTAGAAAAACTATAACTCATGATTGCGGTTATTGACAATGATGAGCGCGACCGGACTCCAAAACAAAATTTTTTTTAAACTTGGATTTGAAAGGTTGAGCGGAAAGTAGAGTATCCATATAATGGTCGGATAGGAAAGTTAAGCGCCGTTGTTTTTCAAAAAAAAGGCTCGTAAGCCTTTATGCGAAAGTTTTTTAAACGCAACAAAACAACAAGGCTTGGGTATATTAACGAGGCTTTTTTCAAATTTCGCCCGAAATGAAATGATAGGAGAAACCTCTAATCCGGGTTTTTCACAAGCCCTGCAAAAAGATTGGGCAGGCTGTTTTTTCGAGGTTTCAATCTATTTCCGCAGCGAAGGTTCTTAAACCATTCCAAGAAAATAGATTGGAATATTCGGGGAAACAGATGTTCCAAACTTTTCCAGAGTCTTGTGAGAAATCCGGGCTAAGATTGAAAATTGAGTAAAAGGCCTGAATCCTTGATTTTGGACGCAGGTTAACCACGAGGTGCAAAAGATGAATCGCACGATTTTAGCAGGGCGCTTGGGAAAAGATCCCGAGGTTCGATACACGTCTTCTGGACAAAAAGTCACGACACTGCGGCTAGCTGTTAACCAACGGCGGAGTGGTAAAGAGGAAACCATGTGGTGGCGAATTACGATTTGGGGAGAGCGATTTGATAAAATGATTGCCTTTTTAAAAAAGGGAAGTGCTGTGATTGTCGTTGGAGAAATGACGAAGCCTCAAATTTATACAGACCGGGATGGCAATCCCCAGGTTTCACTGGATTTAGTTGCCAATGACATTTCGTTTAGTCCCTTCGGCCGATCTTCCGATCAATCGGCTGCTGGGGAATCATCGCAAATGACGCAACATTCTTTTCAAGAAAGACATGCTGGCAACCAAACGATGCATCAGCAAGGGGAAAGAGAGCCCCAACCAGCAGAAAGGGAACCTCAATCCGGAGAAAGGGAGCCCCAAGCCGCATTAGGAGAAGAAAGAAATCTTAACTTCTCCGAAGAGGAAATTCCCTTTTAACTTTTTATAGGAAAACGATGTTTGAAGTTTGTGAATCGCTCTCTGATCGTCCTAAAGCAGATTTGGTGATTGTTCCTTTTTTTCAAGGCAAAGAGAAAGCCGATATGATTGTGAACATGCCAGATCTCAAGCAGATCATTCAGCCTATTGTCTCCTCAGGAGATTTTACCGGTAAAGAAGGAGCAACCCTTCTCGTTTATCTCGAGGGAAAAACAGAAAAAAAACTGCTGTTTTTGGGTCTTGGGGAAGAAAAAAAATGTTCGATGGAAACGCTGCGTCGCGGCTTTGCATCAGCGATCAAGCGGTGTCAAAACAAGAAGTGGCAACGGATCAATGTGGCTTTGCCGCTCGTAAAGAGGCTTGCTAGTCGCGATGTTGTCCGCGCTGTTTCAGAGGGAATTGGGCTGGCAATCTATACCTTTGATACTTGGAAGTCAAAAGAGAATAAGAGCCCTTTTTATCTAGAGCGAGTTGTTCTTGTTGGCACAGAGGATAAGCAAGTCTGTCAAAAGTCGACAGCGGTCATCACTGGGGTCAACTTGGCCCGCGATTTGATCAATGGCAATGCCCTCGATATCACACCCCAGACGCTTGGTAAAGTCGCTAAAGAGCTTGCACATGAGTATTCAGTTGTCAAAGCGAAGGTTCTTGGTAAACGGGAAATTGAAAAGGAAGAAATGGGACTGCTCCTTGCCGTAGCAAGTGGGAGTCGCTGTGATCCGGCATTGATTCAACTCGAATATCGGGGCAACCCAAAAAGTGAGGATCTCACGCTTGTCGTTGGCAAAGGGGTGACGTTTGATACTGGTGGACTTAATCTCAAGCCAACGGGACATATTGAAGATATGCGCACTGATATGAGCGGTGGTGCCGCTGCACTTGGCATCATTAAAGCAGCAGCTGAAATGAAGCTCACAGCTAACATCGCTGCTTTGATTCCTGCGACAGAAAATGCGATCGATGCCAATAGCTATAAGCCCGGCGACGTGTATCGCTCTTACCAGGGAATGACGGTGGAAATCACCAATACTGATGCCGAGGGGAGGTTAGCATTAGCAGATGCGCTCGCCTATGGGCAAAAGCGGTTCTCACCAACGCGAATTGTCGATTTGGCAACGCTAACTGGGGCTGTTGTTGTTGCTCTTGGTGATGTGCGGATGGGCCTTTTTGCCAATCAAGACAAAATAGCTGAGCAACTTTATTGCGCAGGCGAGCGAACAGGTGAAAGAGTATGGCGATTACCGCTTGATCCCGACTATCAAGATGCGCTCAAATCATCAATAGCCGACTGTAAAAATTGCTCAAGTAAGCGTGCGGCGGGGTCGGTAACGGCTGCGATGTTTTTACAGCAATTTATCGAAGAGGGAATTCCCTGGGTTCATCTGGATATTGCGGGAACAGCGCGGATCGATAAGCCGTGCCACTACCATTTAACGCATGCAAGTGGAAGTGGCGTTCGATTGGTCATTGAATGGATCGAAAGTCTAGCTGGTTAAAGCGCTCGATTTCCGATCGAGAAGCGGGGAAAACACTTGTTGCCTACTTGCAAAATCAATTGCAGGTATCGGGGAGAAGCGTGAAACGAGCCCTTGAGCAAGGAGCTTGCGCGCTTAACGGCGCTGTCGAGCGCTTTGGCTCGATTCGGCTTAAACGAGGTGACCGCATTGCTTTTTTGCGCACCAAAATCGATAGCGTAACGCGAACTGCATTCGCGTTACCGATCCTTTTCGAAGATAAAAACCTTCTTTTTTGTGCGAAGCCTTCGGGGCTTGTTTCTGATCAACATCAGTTTTCTTCCTTATTGCAGCGACCTATTTTTCTCGCTCACCGCCTTGATCGCGAAACATCGGGTGTCATGGTAGTCGCTAAAACAAAGCAGGTAGAAGGGTTATTACAGCAGCTTTTTTTTAAGCGTCAGGT
Organism: Chlamydiota bacterium; assembly: GCA_039028715.1. Taxonomy (GTDB): domain Bacteria; phylum Chlamydiota; class Chlamydiia; order Chlamydiales; family Simkaniaceae; genus JBCCHO01. The sequence goes on from JBCCHO010000050.1 coordinate 10,287, forward strand.
AGAAAAGATTTACTTTGCGCTTGTTTCTGGCGAGGTTTCCTCGGTCAAAGGAACAGTGCGCAACTTTTTAGCAAAAAAGAAAAGTTACGACGGGCAGACATTGTGGGGCGCAAGCGATAAAGGCGCACTTGCAGTCACTGATTGGTGGCGTGTGCATTGCCAAGGAGGTATGAGCCTCCTCCAATGTCAGCCAAAAACAGGAAGGACGCATCAGCTTCGCGTACACCTAAGCGACATGGGACACCCCATTTTAGGTGATTTTCACTACGGGCGCAGCCAGCTTGCAATGACTTGTCACAAGCGCCTTTGCTTACATGCCTACTCACTTTCTTTTGTTCACCCTATAACAAAGAAAACACTTTGTTTGACTGCGCCAGTGCCACATTTTTTTCGAATGAGTTTCACTCCTGACCCTTATCCATGAACCTATCCGTAAATGAAAATCTTCTTGCTTTTCACTCTTTCTGCATCTTTCTGGAAGCTGATTTGTTACCCTTGTCTCATGGACAATGTGTACAAATCAGCTTCCAAAAATTTGCTAGAAACCTGGTAAAAACCA
>JBCCHO010000051.1:0-10804 GCA_039028715.1 Chlamydiota bacterium
TCAATTAGAAATCTCGAAAAACATCTTGCTTAAGCTTTTTAGCAGAGCTTGCGCACAAATACGGGTTAGTGGGATAGGCTCTATTGCTAAATGCAATTTATATAACTTCCCCTTATAATTATTAATTAACATATTTTATCTGTTTATAAAAATAGCTAAATTAAAAAAATAACTGCAACTACTTCAAATCTATGACCTTTTAAAATATAAAAAAAATTATGAAGATAAATGACTACATTCAGTTATCAGGACCGCTATTCGAAGCCGTTCAAAACCAGAAAGTTTTTCCCGATGCAAAAACTTTTGTCGATGCTACTCCCAAAGACGAGCCAACACTAGTTTTGCAGCGTTATCAAGTGGAAAAAAATCAACTGGGCTTTAATTTAAAAGCGTTCGTTCTCAAGCACTTCGACCTTCCCGATCCAATTGTATGTCCAGCCCTTCTAACCGCCAATATGGCAACATACATATCCCAAACTTGGGATGTGCTTTTCCGCGATATGAGCACAGTGTCTCCCTACAGCACCTTAATCCCATTGCCTCATCCCCACCCCATTCCCGGTGAACGCTTTCGCGAAGGGTTTTACTGGGATAGTTACTTTACAGCTCTCGGATTAGCAGTAGATGCCATGCACGCACCTATTCGACATATCGCCGATAACTTCGCTTCGTTAATCGAGCGCTTTGGTTTCATTCCAAATGGAAATCGGATCTATTTTCTCTCGCGCTCGCAACCTCCTTTTTTCTCGCTGCTGCTCAACCTACTTGAAGAAATAGGCGAACAAGCAGCTGCCTTGAGTCATTTTTCTGCCTTGGAAGCAGAATATCTTTTTTGGATGCAGGGAAAAAGCCACGCCTCGCCAAAAAAGCCAGCAGCGCAGCATGTGGTCTGGGTCGATGAGGGAAAATTTCTAAACCGCTATTGGGATTCACTAAACACTCCCCGCCCTGAAGCGTATACCGACGAGCTCGCACTCGGCAAGCAGTCGGATCAAAGCGATTTTTACCGCCAGCGCCGAGCTGCCTGCGCCTCGGGTTGGGACTTTAGTTCGCGCTGGTTTACCGATCCAGATCAACCCGAAACTCTGTGCACACTTGACCTCTTGCCAGTCGATTTAAATGCGCTTCTCTATCACGCAGAACAGAAGATAGCTCAGTTCGCAGCTACTTTAGGCCAACAGGAAAAAGAGCACTACTACCACCGACTAGCAGAAAAAAGAAAAAAGGCAATCCAAACGCTATTTTGGGATGAAAAACGGCAGTTTTTCTTCGATTATCACTGGAAAAAAAAGGAACTCTCTCGCTGTTGGTCACTTGCCGCTGTGACTCCCCTGTTTGTCAAAAGCGCCACCGAGCATCAAGCTCGGCTTATCGCCGACCAACTGCAGCAACGGTTTTTGCTCAAAGGCGGATTTGTGACAACACTGCACGAAACAACTCACCAATGGGATGCCCCCAACGGATGGGCGCCTCTGCAGTGGATGGCGATCCAAGGATTGATCAATTACGGTTATGATGCGCTCGCTAAAGAAGCTGCGACGTGTTGGCTTGATCTAAATGAAACGGTGTATCAACAAGAAAAGTCGATGCTGGAAAAATACAATGTCGGCGCTTTTTCCGCTGCCGTCACCCGCGGGCTTTATCAGCCACAGCGAGGATTTGGGTGGACAAATGGGGTTGCGCTAGCACTGATGAACCTGCTGACTCCAATGCGCTAAAAAAACAGCCGCTGCTTGCGAAACATTGAGTGAATCGATCTGCCCAGCAAGTGGAATTTCAAGGTGATGGTCTGCTAAGCGGCGCAAAAGAGGTTGAATTCCGACGCCTTCTGCGCCTAAAATCAAGGCGCTGTGATCGGCAAAAGTCCACGTAAACAGCGAAGTTGCTTTTTGAGAACGCTGCGCTGCAACGATTGTAAAATCGGCTTGTTGCAACATCCTCACAGCTTCTGCGAGATTGGCAATGGCAAACGTCGGCACGAGTTCTGACGCCCCAACACTCACTTTACTGACAACAGGAGTGATCGCGACCGAGCGGTTCTTAGAATAAACCACCCCTGCAGCGCCAAAACACTCAGCTGCGCGCAAAATAGCCCCCAAGTTATGTGGGTCAGCAAGAGAGTCACAGAGAATCACAAGACTCTTTGGCCCAAGTTCAGCGACCCATTGCTTTAGCGACGGCAAATGAGAGATCCGCACTTTCGCCACAAACGATTGGTGCGACTCAGATTGAACCAAAGCGCTTAATTTCTTCTTTGATGTTGAAAATATAGGAATGCCCGCGCGGTCAATTTCATCTAATAAAGGATCTTTTTTTGCCGAGGTATAGACCTCAATGAGCTGATAAGGCAACTGCCGCACGACTTCCCGTAAGCAGTTTTTTCCCATGATCAAACGCCACTTCATCGCGAAAAAATACTGGTAATAACGCAATTTTTGCGCGGTCCAACAATACAGTAACGCTGCCAAAAAGCGTTTGCGTTTTGCCATCGCCATTGCAACCGATAGCAGTCACAACCACAAGTCGCTTGCCCTTCTAGCCGTTCTCGATGAATCGATAACGTCAAAAAGAGTCTTTCTTCAGCAGTATCGCGCGAATAAATCTCAAACGCACTTTTAGTAAGACGGTAACCATACATCTTTGTCGCTCGATGTAAGGTCTTAGCTGCCGTCCAGTGACTGACTTCTTCGAAGTAGGTCAATTCTCCTTTGCTAGAAGGAGAAAACGTCCCTTTGCCCCACATAGCACTTATCTTCCCCGTCTTACCATCACAAATTGTACGCCACAACTGCCAAGCGCCAACTAACTTTTTAATATCCAAGATTACGATCTCCAAATTGCAAAGCCGAATGCAAATTTTCGCAAGCCATCTTCTCTACTGTCAAGCTCTTTTCTTTTGCTTCGAAAAATCATTTTCTATATATCAAAAAACATGCACTTATCCCAAATTTCTTAGCCCGCTTAATGGCAGGTTGAATGGTTGAACAATTTTTTAACCGAGGTTGTAAAATGGAAATTTTAGTTGTTGTTAGCAAGATAAAAAAACACATCAAAGAAAAAGCTGGAATGAATACGTCGGCATCAGCAGCAGAAGCTTTAACAAAAATTGTAGAAAAAGCCTGCGATCAAGCAATCTATAATGCTCGTGGTGAGGGGCGTAAAACAGTGATGGATCGCGATTTTGAAGTATGAAATCGCCAGCCCGTATTTCTCCCAAAATACCGAAAAAGCTTAAAGCAGCTGGCTGTCGAAATATTCCAAGTGACTTTCTTGAAGCTGCTGAACCTTGCTCACAATCTGATCAAAGGTACGGGCTCGCCTTTCTTAGTCCAAGTGTGCCACTTGTAGTGATAAAATTTTTGAAGAATCGTTGGTTATCAATCGCTTACGTTTTTAGGGATCGGGTTCATGCGACCTATTCTCAGAAACGCAAGCGGTTTATAATCAAGGAGAAAATAAAATTCTGTCACTACAAGCGGCAAACTTGGACTAGAGAGCTGCTGAGTAAAACATACGGGCTCTTGACTGTTCTTTTGATTGCTTTGCCGATTGGAGCAATTGGCAAAGCTACTGCCTCAAAAGAGCCACAACCGCCACAGCCAAACAAGCAGCAAAACCTTTTTAACGGTCACCAACCAGCTGTGATTCTTTCTGGTGAGTTTATTTACTGGACAGTTGTCGAAGGAGACGTTGATTACGCCGTTCGAATGACGAAACCATTACCAGGAGAAACCACGACTTTAGCTCAAGGCGATGTAGCAAGTACTTGCTTTGACTGGGATCCGGGCTACCGCTTGTCTTTAGGCTATTTTCGGGCGCCTAACTTTTGGGAACTCCTAGGAGAGTACACCTTCTTACACGTAAACGCCAATGACTCTACTGAGCAACCGGCAACTAGCGATTTATTTCTCAACGGCACTTTTCCCCATATTTTTTCGGGAAATTTAACCAAAGCAACCAGTGAAACTCTGTTCCATTACCGACTCGTTAACTTACTCGCCAAGCGAGTATTTTTCCCGATTAACAACCCCCACCTGAGATTGCGCTTAGGCGGTGGGATTACAGCACTCTGGCTCCGCCAATCATGGAAAGTGCGTTACTTTATCGACCCAAATGACACGACTACCGTGAGAAACAGATGGCGCTACTGGGGAATCGGCCCTAGGATACAGCTGGGCTTTGACTGGTTTTGGGGAAATGATATCTATGTCACAGGGCAATTTGCAATGGCGCTCGTCGTCGGACACTACCGCAACCGATTTAGCCAAGAAACGACCCAACCAATAGGCGACGCTTTATTTCAAGATTACCGCCTCTCATTTAACAGCCGATGTCTTGTCGGCCCTTCTTACCAAAAAAGCTTTTCCTGGGGACGCGTCGAGTTGTTTGTCGGCTATGAATTCACCAGCTGGACAAACCTGCAAGAAATTTACCGATCAACAACGAGCACACCTGAAGCTGCGAAGCAACTTTGGACCAATAAAAGCCCCGTCTCGCTGCATGGGCTGACAACCCGATTGACGCTAAATTTCTAATCATTGATAGTAAAGAAATACTTGAAAAAACGCAGTTGTAGTAAAATTTGCAAGACTTTTCATCGAACAAAATAGTCACCTGAGTTCCGAATGAAAATAGCGTGAATTGGCCCATAACAATCGCTCAGGTTAAAGGCGTTAAATTCAGAACTCAGGTTAGTAGTGAGGCGTGCTCATATGCGCAAGTTTTTGATTATCACCTTTAGTATCATTGTCGTACTTGTTTTGGTTGGAATTATTGGCTGGAACGCCTTACCCTCTTGGGTATCAAGCGCTTTGTCCAAACGGGCAAAAGTCCCGGTTTCTATTGGAAGCATCCGCTTTCTTTCACCAGGAGTTGAGGTAAAAAATATCCGCATTGGCAATCCCCCCAACTCTATTTTACCCCATGCTTTGCAAGTAGCAACGCTCCAGGTTAACACCCCGCTCACCCGTTTTTTCGACGACCGTATCGTCATTGACCTGATGACAATGAACGACGTCTATCTAGGGCTCGAATTCCAATCCCAAGGCAGTACCAAAGGCAATTGGTCCACCATTATGAGCAACCTCAAGCAAGCCACAAAAACAGAGAAAACAGCCGCCGAGAAAAAGGGAAAAACAACATCTGTTCTGATCAAAAAGCTCATCATCACCAACCTCAATATCGATCTCGTGTACCGAACAGGAGACCGCCGCGTGCGCAAGTTAAAGCCAATCAGACGACTTGAACTCAATAACATCAGCAGTGAAGGCGGCATCCCAACAGCGCAAATTATGGATATCATCATGTCGGAAATGTTGCGCAATGTCTTTAGCAAAGAAGGGCTGCAAAATATGCTCGATGGCCTCTTACCTTCTGGTGGCAACAGCGAAGCTATTCAAGACTCTATAAAAGGGCTATTTTCCAAATGGATCGAAGATGCCAACGGCCCCGACATCCTTTATGCCCCTATGGTTAAAAACAACCGAGAAGAAGACAATGTCGAATCAACAACAGATGCTAGAAGCATTTAAACGAGACCTCGCGGCCATTCACAGCGATTGGGAGCAACTTCTCGAGCAAAAGTCAAAAGCCTCAGATCCCCTATTTCTCAAAAAGGTGGCTACCGACATCCAAAACCTCGACCGCGATGCAACCCAAATGCGTTCTATCGATGACCTCAAAGAAAAAGCAGAACTCGTTCACTTTGTTCTCTCCACTCCGTGGGGAGCTCCTTTTGTCGATGAAACAACACTCATCGAAGCAGCGCAAGCTTTTCGCGAAAATGATCCCCAATCAAAGCTCAACTATTTACTTTCTCGGTTTGCTGATTATGGCCATCAAATGGAGACGCCTATTTTCCAGGTCTTTGACGAAATTGCCGACGAGCTCGACCACAAATAAAAACGCATTATTTTGCAAAAGCCGCAAGTCAAGCGTGAGCGATCTGCTTAAGGTGATCGAATAAACCGCTTTTATCTTTTAATTCCCGGTCACAAAGAATGAGAACTTCCGCATACCCTTCCCGATCAGCCCTCCTCAGCCCCGTGTAGAGATTTGAACGAGAAAGCCGGAAATAATGAAAGTGAGAAGAAGAAGCCCAGCCCATCACTAACCGTTTGCTCTTTGCACTGAGCTGGAGATAGATATTGATTTCCTCCCAAGAAGAAAAAAGGCGCACAGTTGGGCGCAACTTTGAAAACCGCGGCTTTTTTCCCGCCGAGTGGATCTGACGATCAATGGCCACAGGCGCTTTCAATGCGTATTCTATTTCTTGTCGAGTAATAGCGCCTACACGGAGAATTTTAGGTTGAGCTGGATCTTCAAGAGATAAAACCGTCGATTCAATTCCCGCTTCTGTGTCACCGCCGTCAACAACGACATCAATGCGCCCACTAAAATCTTCTAGAACGTGAGCAGCGCAAGTAGGGCTCGGTTTGCCGGTCACATTCGCAGAAGGCACAGCTAACGGGCAGCCCGTCAACTCGATCAACCTTTGCGCAATACAATTTGAGGGAAAGCGAACAGCTACCGAATCGAGCCCTGCAGAAATAAGCGGTGAAACGCGAGGGTGTCGAGAAACGACTAGCGTTAAAGGTCCCGGAAGAAAGAACTTTGCCAACAGGTGAAATTGAGGCGGAATCGCAGCTGCGACAAACTGCAGCTGATTGAAATAGGCAAGCTGAATCGGCAATGGGTGGGTCTTTTCTCGTCCTTTGACAGCGTAAAGCGCGTGCACAGCACCGCTGTGAAAAATTGAAGCGCCCAGACCATACACCGTTTCTGTCGGAAAGGCGACCAATCCCCCTTGCTGTAACCGCTTAGAAGCCCGCTCAAGCAAAGCTGTCGTAAGCGCTGTTTTAGTAGAGTCAATAGGACCTAGGTATTCTGTCTGCATACAATGACTTCCCCCACATAATAAGAAGCAAGAGCTAGCCCGAGTTTGCCACTTGTAGTCTCTGTACACGACAAAAATCTCCCACTAGGGCTGGCAAAGACTTTGCCAAACGTTTTTTTTCCTTCTCATTCATAGCGCTTTGGCTATGAATTCGTCTTTCAAAAAGGTTTTGCTTTGTCTTTGCTCACCCTTAGTGGGATATTTTTGTCGTGTACAGAAGACTTGTAGTGAGAGAATTTTATCACCTTATTGATTCTAAACAACTTACGTCTTTGGGAATGGGTCGCATGAACCCTATCTCAGAGCGCAAGCAATGACCAATCAACACTACTTCAAAATTCTACCACTACAAGTGGCAAACTCGGGCTAGCCCGCATTTCTCACAAGGCTCTGGAAAAATTTGGAACCTCTCCAAGGAGCTCTTTTGGAAATGGTTACAACCATTCCCTGCAAGATCTCAATTAGAAACCTCAAAAAACATCTTGCTTAAGCTTTTTAGCAGAGCTTATGAGAAATACGGGCTAGGGGAAATTATCCTCAATTCTCTCCTTTTGAAACCAGCTTAAAAACCCAGGTTGTATGAAAAACTTCTGTCGCAGATCATTTTGGAACGCCGGATTTTTTCCAGAAACGATTTTCTTTCGATTTACCTGAGCATTCTATTGTTTACGCAGATCGTGCTTATAACAACTATGAGTTTGAAGACTTCCTCAAAACTCAAAAAATCGTTTAGCGGGATAGTCTCTTAGTCAGATAACTAGAATTTTCCCTAGCCCGCATTTCTCACAAGACTCCGGGGAATCTTGGGTCATCTGTTTCTCCGAACATTCCAAAAGACTCTCTTGGAAATGTTTACAAACATTCCCTGAACCTATCCGTAAATGAAAATATTTTTGGTTTTTACCAGGTTTCTAGCAAATCTTTGGAAGCTGATTTGTACACATTGTCCATAAAGATGCAGAAAGAGTGAAAAGCAAGAAGATTTTCATTTACGGATAGGTTTCTGTAAAAATTTTTTGAAATCTCGAAAAAACAAACTGCTCAATCTTCTAAGCAGAGCTTGTGAGAAATACGGGCTAGCCCACGTTCACCCCTTGTAATGTCGAATTTTTATCGCCTCATTGATTCTGTTTTTTTTTACCTACCAGAGGCTTGAATTTTTAGCATACTTGAATAAATTAGGTGAAAATTCAAGCCTCTGGTAGGTGAAGAAAGAGAGTTTTAGATGAGCGATCAGAAAACGCGGGCTTGTGTTTTTAGGTGAATTGTCATCAAGCTCAACCTGGGTGATAATATTTCCAAACGCTTTGGCAGCACCTTTTGTGCATGATCAAGCACCGCTTTTTTTCTTGCTTTGCATATACATCTAAAGCATTGCTAAGCTTTGTAACCCTACTCGAGGTCTCTAGTCCTACAGTGACTAAGTTTTTACAAGCCCGCATAAGCGCGCCGCCAGAAATTAGGTTAAGCATTGCCATGAATAGCTGCCCTGCCACCCATAATGCGAAGCCGGATAAAATTGACTGAATTGCAGGATAATTTTTATTTATGTATTTTGATACAGAGAAACTTCCCATAACATCACGCGCTTTTATTAAAATAGTTGAGTATAAGCCAACTGAAGAGTTTATAAAATTGCTTAAATGTTTTAAAGCCGGGTTTTTAGATATAAATATTATTTTAAAAATTGTGCGCATAATAAAAATATTCAATAAATAAATCGGAAGAGTTAATATTACTGAGATAATTACTTTCACTACCTGGTTCCTTAGAGCTAAGTGAGTGATTTCAGGGGCTTTGATGTGAATCACCTTTTTCCATGTAGAGCAAATAGATGGATAGTTAGTCGCGATTGTTTTTGTAGCTGCAATCACCTTCTCAGGGTTCTTACTAAAAGCAATATCAAAAGCATCTTTACTTTCTACTTTTGCAATATCAAAAATGGTTTTAATGTAATTATTTGTTTTTTCAGAATTTATATTATCTTCTTTTTTGAATTCGATTTTTTTCTCAAAAATTCCATGTTCAATAAGTATTTCATCAAGAGTTTCTTGTTTTAATTCTTTAATTACTTCTTCTTCATCTTTAATAAATGCATTTTCGGCAATCTCTCTTCTTTTTTCTCTAATAAGGCAATCTTTAATAACAATTTTTAAATCAGCTTTTCCATTTAATATTCGCTTGATTGTAGCTTCCGGAAGCCAGAGAACTTCACGTATTTTCTTGACTTTATTTAATTTCTCAAGCTCCGGTTTTATATTAACTATATCTATCTGATTATTTTTTTTATTAAAACTCTTTTCTAAAACAGAGCTAAAACCTTGTTGACAAAGAAAGCTGATTAAGCTGTTTCTATATTTAAATATTTCTAATTCGGTTTGATTTTTTGGGCCATTCTCTAAATAATTTTTTTTAGCAATTTCTTTAGCTTTTTTTTGAGAAAAAACTTCTTTAACCCAATTTTCCCACGAACCCTTCTTTAAGGGTAAATTGTCACCTAAACTGTTTAGGATTGTATTAAAAACAACGATATTTTTTTCTTGTACCGAATCACTAGTATTTCTTTCTTCCTCGCTGCTTATTATATTTCTAATTTCTTTTTCCTTATTTTCCACTTCACTAGAAGGAATTAATACTTTGGTGTTATTTTTTATCCAGTCATAGGCTAGGTTTCGAAAATTAGCAGATTCCTTGACCTTATTTTGAACAAGGTCAATAATAAATTGTTCATTATAGACTTTGAAAAATTCGCTTAAAATAGCTTCATAGTTAAGCTCTTTTGTAGAAAGATGTTCAATAAAATTTTCAGACCCTGGAATTTTTAATAAAGTCCCTATATGCTGCATGTAAGCATTGTGATCATGAACGGTGGCGCTAACTTTTCGTTTACCTACCTCAGCTCGCTTTTTTGCTAGTAGATTAAATAAAGCTTCTTCAAGAGCCCCCGAAAAACCCTCTTTCTCATCACATAAGGTATAGTAACTATTCATCACATTTCCCATGTAGCGAGCGCCACAGTATTTTCCAGCAATCGCACAGTCAATCGCTAAGCGAGCTCGATTTTCAAGCAGGTTTTTATATTCTTTTTTGTTTTCCAAACTCCATTTCGCTTCATCAGTTCCTTTTGCTTTCTCAAAATCTTCTAAATCACTAATTACTTTTTGTATAGATAGCCTAAGTGCATTTTCAATATTTTGGTAAAAATTATCTAATCCAATAAAATCATGACTAGGAGGAGTCCCTACAAATGCCACCCGATTATTAACGTTATTAACAAATTTATTTAAGTTTTTTTTAAGCTCTTCAACTGTATGCGGTTCATTCTCATCTTTAAGGGCATTCGGATGCATATAACCTAGTTTATTTTTGTCTTTAAAGTCTATCTGATCAAAAAAACTGATTAAGTCGTTTACTTTAATATTATTAGGAACATGTTTTGCATCAATTTGAACGTTTTTTGTTTTTTCGATGTGGTAAGGATTGACCCTATCAGTAATAAATGTTTTAATATAAATCTCATTAGATGTTGGATATTTGTCTTTAATAAAATATACTGTATTTGCCAGAAAGGTAAATAAAACACTAAAAATAAAGTAGGATAAATTCATACTGACGCTTGGTATGCTTATTAGACCCCTTGCATTCGTTAGATTACAGGCTTTAAAAGAAATTTTTAACGATTCTCTTAAGGTTAGATAGCCTGCTTTAGAAATCGCAACAAACACAACCCCAAGAAATTGAATTGTTGTAACACCTATAGAATAGATTTTGTGAGATGCTCCCTTTTTAGGTAGCATCTCAGGACAAATGCCTTGGTTAAATCTACTTGAGCTTTGAATAGCAGTGACCATAAGATACCTTAATTATTTAATTGAAATTGTAAATGAATTTTATTTTAATTTCAATTAA
>JBCCHO010000052.1:0-10785 GCA_039028715.1 Chlamydiota bacterium
AAAATTTGGAGCATCTGTTTTCCGAGATTCCAAGGAGCTCTTTTGGAAATGGTTACAACCATTCCCTGCAAGATCTCCTTGAAATCTCGAAAAACATCTTGCTCAACTTTTTAGCAGAGCTTGTGAGAAATACGGGCTAAGAGGCTCCTACGCAAAATTCCATTTCGAGCGAAATTTGCGGGGAGTCTCTACAAGGGGTGAACTTGGGCTAGAGACTGAGAGGATCACTGGTCGCGTTGCCACGCTAAGATTGCCATTCTCGCTTCTTGAATTCCCTTTAGCACGCCCTCTTCATAGCGAAAATAAGGGTGGTTTTCCAGCTCAGGGTAATCGTTCGGTTGAAGGATATCATCGGCTGTGATGCGCGGCACAATCGCTGAGCCGCAGTTGAGGAGTTTTTTTTCTTGATAAGCGACGAGCTCATCGAGCAGCTGCTCTAATTTTTTCTTTGACATGTCTTTCCCGTTGCTGTTGAAAAAAAGTGGTCATCAGGCTTCCTGCTTCGCAAGCAAATAGCCCCCCCTGGGCGTCAATAGAGTGGATCGGATGAGGCTTTTGGAGTAACTCAATCCAACTTCCAGCTGCACCTTGGCGCAAGTCAGGCGCTGCCCATACAACTCTTTTAACGCGCGCCGATAGCAGTGCGCCAGCGCACATCGGACAAGGTTCAAGCGTCGTATAAAGCGTTGCCTCTGTCAAGCGCCAATCTCCTTTTTGCAAAGCTGTATGTCGAATAGCGACTATTTCTGCATGTGCTGTTGGGTCGCCACTTGCTTCAACGCAATTGTGCGCGCGGGCAATAATACGCTTGTTCTCGACGACAATAGCCCCAACTGGAACCTCGCCTTGACTAAAGCCGCGGCGCGCTTCTTCTAAAGCTGCGCGCATCCACTTCCTGTCAAAATCAAAAAATTTAATTGATTTTTGCTCTTTAGCTTGCTTTTTCACTTTCTTTTTACCCTAATTTTTTGAATCGTTTGCCGGCTCAATCCCAGGATAATCGGATTTAACCCGGATCGCTCACAAGCTCTGCAAAAAGGCTTAGGCGTTCTTAAACCTTTTCAAGGAAATAGATTGGAATATTTGGGGAACAGATGCTCCAAACTTTCCCAGAGCCTTGTGAGAAATTCGGGTTAAAAGCTTTGAAAACTTATTTTAAATCCGATTATCCTGGGGATTAATACAAGATTCCTTGAAGTATTTGGTTTTATGTGCTACAATATAGCGTAGAAGCACATTACTTACCGTTTTGTGTAAATCTTTTGTCGAGCTAAATTTACGGCTAAAAGGAGCTCTAGTATAATGTCCTTAGATAAAGAAACCAAAGAAGAAATCACCCAAAAATACCAACTCCATGTCAAAGACACCGGATCTGCTGACGTCCAAATCGCTATCCTCACTGCGAAAATCACAGAGCTCAACGATCACCTTAAACTTTCGCCAAAAGATCATGCAGCCCGTTTAGCCTTACTTAAACTCGTTGGCCAACGGCGTAAGCTATTAGATTACCTTAATTCAACAGATACGAAGCGCTACCAAAAACTCATCAATCGCCTTAATTTGCGCAAGTAAAAATTTTTTCAGATAGATTCCTCATGAGACTATTCCACTAAAATGTTTTTTGAGTTTTCTTGAAATTTTTACTCATTTTGAAGCTATTAGCGAGATAGTCTCATAGTTCTGGATCCAATCCAAAAAAGTATGAGCAAGCTCAGGATCGCTGAGTCGATCTGAGAGTAAATGATTTCCTACAGAGTTGATTGTATTTCTATAGGCTGTTAGAATTTCTTTTCACATCTCAACTTTTAGGAGAACCCCCGAATGGAAGAAACTTCACTATTCAATCCGCAAACGCTCGCCGTGTCACTTGACGGCCAGGACCTTACTTTTGAAACGGGAAAAATCGCCCGTCTCGCTAATGGAGCTGTGACCATCCGCTCAGGAGATACCATTCTCTTAGCAACAGCGTGCTCAGGAAAAGAGCCGTTAGACGCCAATTTTTTACCTCTAAGAATCGACTATCAAGAAAAATTTTCTTCCGCAGGAAAAACGCTAGGTGGATTTATCAAACGCGAAGGAAGGCCAACTGAAAGGGAAACCCTTGTCGCTCGCCTGATCGATCGCCCTTTGCGCCCTTTATTCGAAGACGGTTATTATACCGACACTCAAATCGTCGTTACCGTTTTATCCTATGATGGTGTCCATGCTCCCGATACGCTCGCTATTTGTGGGGCAGCGGCCGCTTTATCTCTTTCCGATATTCCACTTATCAAACCAGTTGGTGCTGTACGTGTCGGAATGATCGAAGACCGCTTCGTCATTAATCCAACAATTGAAGAGCAAGCAAGTTCTGTGCTCGACCTCGTATTAGCTGGGACGGAAGATGCAATTTTAATGATCGAAGGGTATTGTGACTTTCTGACAGAAGAACAAATCATGCATGCCGTCGAAGTAGGGCACCAGGCGATCAAAAAGATTTGTCAAAGCCTCGCCGATTGGCAACAAGTTGTTGGAAAACCAAAAAACCTCTCGCAACTTCGCCCTTTGCCATCCGATCTCTTTGCCTCAGTTGATCAGCTGATGGCCGAGCCGCTCCAAACAATCATTCGCACCGATTCTAAAGCAGAGCGGGAGGCAGCTTTAGCTCAATTAAGCACAACTGTCATGCAAACGCTATGCCCTGAAGAAGAGGAAGCTCCGAAATACACCGCACAAGAAGTTGAAGCTGGAATTAAAAAAGTGTCCGCTCATCATATGCGTCAAATGGTGCTCAATGAAAATAAGCGTTGTGATGGACGAAAAACAACCGATGTTCGCCCAATTTCTATCGAAATGCAACCATTACCGCGCACACATGGAAGCACGCTTTTCACGCGTGGGGAGACGCAATCTCTTGCTGTCTGTACTCTTGGAGGGGAAAGCATGGGGCAACGGTTTGAGACCCTTAATGACGAGGGAATACGCCGGTTCTATCTTCAGTATGCTTTTCCTCCCTACTCAGTCAATGAAGTTGGCCGCTTGGGTCCACTTAGTCGGCGCGAAACAGGCCATGGAAAACTAGCTGAACGGGGGCTCCTACCGACAGTTCCGACAAAAGACCAATTTCCCTATGTCATTCGCCTTGAATCTAACATTACAGAATCCAATGGCTCTTCATCGATGGCATCAGTGTGTGGTGGCTGCCTCGCACTTATGGATGCCGGTGTTCCTATCAAGCGACCAGTTGCTGGAATTGCCATGGGGCTTATTTTAGAGCAGGATCGTTACGCCATTCTATCTGATATTTTAGGAATCGAAGATGCTCTTGGTGATATGGACTTTAAAGTCACTGGAGATGATAAAGGAATCACCGCTTTTCAACTCGATATTAAAGTTGAGGGCATTACTCCAAAAATTATGCAGGTGGCTCTCGCTCAAGCAAAAGAAGGGCGGGTCCACATTTTAAACAAAATGCTTAAGGCGTGCCCACATTCGCGTGCACAACTTTCGAGCTATGCTCCTCGTATCGAAACTATTCAAATCAAGCCAAGTCAAATTGCTACTGTGATCGGTCCTGGGGGAAAACAGATTCGCGCCATCACCGAAGAAACTGGCGTCGATATCAATATTGACGATAATGGGTGCATCAGTATCGCTTCAGTGAGCAAAGAAGGAATGGATCGGGCCAAAGCAATCATTGGGGAGCTCACAGCAGAAGTCGAGCTCGGTAAAGTCTATAAAGGAGAAGTTGCCGGAGTTAAAGATTTCGGTTTATTCGTTGCGATTCTAAACAAGCAGGGGTTATGCCATATTTCTGAAGTCTCTCACTCTCGGGTCAAAGATCTTAATAAGTTGTACCGGCGGGGCGATTCTATCGAAGTGAAGGTAATTGACATTAACGAAAATGGACAAATTAGACTCAGCCACAAGGCGCTTCTCCCTGAACCCGCTGGTAGGGAATGATTCTGACCTTAGGGGCTCTTGTAAAAATCTTTGATTTGCTCGCTTGCTCAAAACAACTCCTCGCTGGTAAGGATCAGCCAAGAGGAGTTTACTTGGCTGGGCAGTCAACTTTCTTGTGGTTTTCGAGAGCTTGGATTAAAAAAATCGTAGTCACCAGCCTGTCCGTGCTGCTTATTCTAGCTTGTTTTTAATGCTCAAAACAGGTTAACTAGTTACCTAGCCCTACCTTGCCACTTGTAGTGAGCGCACTTTTCGCCGCCTTAATTTTTTTTACAAGTAGTAAAATCGAGCTAAAATTGGAGATACTATGAAAGAAGATATTCACCCCCCTTATCAAGACATTCTCTTTGTCGATACAGCGACAGGTGATCGGTTTATTTGTGGAAGCACGCTTCGGCCTGAAGAGAGCGAAACACACGAGGGGAAGGAATACCCTGTTTACCGCGTGCCTATTTCATCTGCTTCTCATCCTTTTTTTACTGGAAGTCAGCAATTTGTCGATGCAGAAGGGCGCGTCGATAAATTTAAAAAGCGGTACGCTCGCCGGCAAGCTGCTGGGGTAAAAGAGGATAAAAAAGAAGAGCAACCCAAAAAAAAGACAGCAAAGAAGAGCGTTAAGAAGACAGCTGCTAAAAAAACAACGACCAAGAAAAAATCGGGCGAGTGAATTTTCTCGCTAAAAAGTTTGCTAGCGTCCACACTTTGCGCGAGGAGACAACCCCTGAACTCGGTTTTCTCCTGGTGGCTATCTGCGGGCTGGTACTAACACACCATGGAAAAAAAAATTGAGCAACTGCTCGTGCGATTAAAAGAGGTCGAAGCCGAGCTCGGAGAAGGTTCTGTTTTGGCCGATCAAAAAAGATACCGGGCGTTGTCTCAAGAACACGCTTATCTCTCTGATGTTCAAGCTTCCTATGACATTTACAGTTCCAAGCGTAAAGAGCTTGAAGACCATAAAAGTTTACTCAAAGAAAACCTCGACCCCGACTTTGCCTCGCTTGTGCAACAAGAAACAGAAGAGCTAGTCTGCGCTGTTGAAGCCGAGCGGGAAAAGTTAGAAGCGCTGCTCGTTCCGCCAGATCCGCTCGACCACGCAACTATCATTATGGAACTGCGCGCGGGAACAGGTGGCGATGAGGCGGCTATTTTCGTCGGCGATTGTGTGCGCATGTATTCGCTTTATGCCGATAAAATGGGGTGGAAAAGCGAAACGTTATCGTGTACTCCTTCTGAAGCAGGTGGGTTTAAAGAGTATGTGATCTCTTTTTCAGGAAAAAATGTGCACCGCTATTTGCAATATGAGGCGGGAACGCATCGAGTACAACGCGTTCCAGTGACTGAAGCTCAAGGGCGTATTCACACGTCGGCGATTACTGTTGCGGTCTTAACAGAGCCAGAAGAAGAAGAAAAAGTAGCGATTGATGAGACGGAGCTTAAAGTAGACACTTACCGCGCTTCAGGGGCTGGTGGCCAGCATGTCAATACGACCGATTCTGCAGTGCGTTTAACTCATATTCCGACTGGAATTGTCGTTTATTGCCAGCAAGAGCGCTCGCAACATAAAAACAAAGAAAAAGCGCTGCGCGTCTTAGCGGCAAAAATCGCCGAAGAAAAGCGGCGCGAAGAGCGGGAAAAGCGGTCGGCTTTGCGCTCGCAACAAGTGGGCTCTGGTGATCGCTCTGAGCGAATCCGGACTTACAATTTTCCGCAAAACCGGGTCACCGAGCATCGGATTAAATTGACGCTTTATCACCTCGACCAAGTCATGAATGGCGATCTAGAGCCTATTTCACAGCCCTTAGTCCAACATTTTTATCAGGAAAAACTCACTGCTGTGGGAGAATCTGATGACGAGTCTTCGTGAAACGCTAGTAGCGACCCGGGAAAAACTCGCAGCTCATGGAGTTCCTTTTAGCGATCGAGAAGCAAAAGATCTACTAGCGCTTGTTCTTGGGTGTTCGCGCTCAGCTATCTATTGCGATTTAGAGCGCACACTTAGCGCTGAAGAAAAGGCGCGCTACTGCGCGCTAGTAGCGCGGCGAATCAACCGAGAACCGTTTGGGTACCTCGCCGGAAAAACGACTTTTTTAGAGTGTGATCTTACAGTCAACTGCAAGGTCCTCATTCCGCGCCAGGAAACCGAAATTCTCGTCGATCAGATTATCCAGTCAATAGCACCTCAAGAAGAAAAAACAGCGTGGGATCTTTGCTGTGGATCGGGCTGCATTGGGCTGGCAGTAAAAAGAGCGCGACCAAATCTTAAGCTGACGCTCGCCGATCAATCAGCAGCGGCGATTGAAGTGGCGAGTCAAAACGCCCGTCGACATAAGTTAGATGTTCGGCTGCTAGTGGGTGACTTTCTGGGTCCTTTTAACGGCGAGAAAACCGACTATCTTTTTTGTAATCCCCCTTACCTAGCCGAAGGCGACTACCGCCAAACTGAGCCCGAAGTGCGGCGATTTGAGCCTAAAGAAGCGCTTGTAGCAGGACAAACGGGGTACGAATTTTTTCTGCGGTTGGCAAGTGAGCTGCCGCTCTTTTTACACGAGGGGGCTAAAATTTTTCTTGAAATTGGCGCGAATCAAAGCAAAGAAGTCTTCAAAATTTTTAATAAAAGTTATTGGAAACAAGTAAGATGCATCAAAGATTGGGCGGGTTGCGATCGATTCTTTTTCCTTGAATTTTCCCCTTAAAAGAACTACAATGGTGGCAGACTTAGGCTAATTGGTGACCGCTATGTTCGGCAATTTATCGGAAAAATTTCAAAACCTCTTTTCTTCTTTGCGAACGACTAAAAAACTGACCGAAGACAACATCATCGATGCTGTGCGGCAAGTGCGTCTCGCCTTGCTCGACGCCGATGTGAATTATGCGGTTGTTAAAACTTTTATTCGTCGGGTAAAAGAAAAGGCGCTAGGCGAAGAAGTCACAAAAACGGTTTCTTCTGGCGAGCAATTTATCAAAGTCGTTCATGACCAGCTCGTAGCTTTAATGGGCGGCGAGGAAAAAAAGCTCGCTTTTGATCGCTTGCCTTCGGTCATTCTTTTATGCGGCCTTCAAGGAGCGGGGAAAACGACCCAAGCAGCTAAGCTCGCTTGCTATTTACAGAAAGAAAAGAAAAACATTCTTTTAGCTGCTTGCGATCTGCAACGGCAAGCCGCAGTTGACCAACTCGAAATACTAGGCAAACAGATAGACGTTCCCGTGTATGCTGATCGGAAAGAGAAGCGGGCTGATCGCGTAGCGGCAGCTGCGCTAGATAAAGCAAAAAAAGAAGGGTTTGACGTCTTGATTGTCGATACAGCTGGACGGTTGCATATTGATGACGAGTTGATGAAAGAACTCGAAAAAATAAAGAAAGTGACTTCCCCCCATGAAATTTTCTTTGTGGCTAATGCAGCAACCGGCCAGGATGCGGTGAAAACGGCCGCTGCTTTTGACAGTAAAATAGCGATCACAGGAACAATTTTAACAATGCTCGATGGAAATACGCGTGCTGGCGCAGCTATTTCCATTCGCGAAGTGACTGGCAAGCCACTTGTTTTTGAGGGCATTGGGGAGAAAATCGCAGACTTTCAGCCGTTCAACCCCCAATCGATGGCAGATCGGGTTCTCGGTATGGGAGATGTGATTAACCTAGTCAGAAGGGCAGAGGAAAATTTAGATAAAGAGCACGCAAAGAAACTCGAAAAAAAGCTGCGCAAAGCGACCTTTTCTTTTGAGGATTTTTTAAAGCAAATGCGGATGATGAAAAAGATGGGGTCGATGAAGGGGCTTTTGCAGATGGTTCCTGGATTTAACTCTATGAAAGACCTAGACGTGTCTGATACCTATTTCCAAAAAATTGAATCGATCATTTTATCGATGACACTAGAAGAACGGCTCGGTTTAGCTGAACTCGTCCCTTCGCGCCGCCGTCGCATGGCGCGTGGCAGTGGGCGTTCGATCGATGAAGTCAATCAGCTTATTAAAAATTTTAAGCGGATCAAGCAAATGATGAAAAAGATGCCGGCGTTTAAAAACAAATTTGCTCAAGAGGGGAACCTCAAAGAGCAGCTTGGCTCTTTGCAATCAATGATGAACCTCAAATCACTGCCGAAAAATTTTTAGGCTGATTTTTTAATGCACTTTTTTCTCTTTTAGACTATCATGCTCCTTTCCTTGAATGGAAAAGACAAAAGAGCCTTTTGGCTGTCGAAAAGTTCGTGATAATTATGGATCAAGGAGAGACCATTCATGGCACTTAAAATTCGTTTGCGACAACAAGGTAGAAGGAATCGGCTTACATATCGCTTAGTCGTCGTTGATTCCCGGTCCCCGCGCGATGGTAAATATGTTGAAAAGCTCGGCTATTACGACCCCCACCTAAAAGGGAACCGCGATGCGCATCTTTTTGAAGACCGGATTCAATTTTGGCTAGATCGAGGAGCTATTTTCACGGAAAAAGCAGAGAATATCGTCAAGCGTTTAGCTCCTGGTGTCATGAAGAACATGCGCGAGCAAAAGCTCAGTCAAAAACAAAAGCGGGCGGAAAAACGGCGAAAAAAAGCGTCTAAGTAGGTGCATGCGCTTTACAATTATCTCGTTATTTCCCAAATACTTTGAGAGCCCGTTTTCCGTCAGTATGATCAAACGAGCGCGGGAAAAAAAGCTAATTGAGATTGACTTAGTCGATATTCGAGACTTTGGCGAGGGCACTTACAAACAAGTTGACGATCGGGTTTATGGTGGCGGTCCGGGAATGGTGCTCATGGCCCTCCCTGTATTAAAGGCCATTCGCAGTGCAAAACGGCCAACTAGCCGGGTGATTTATCTATCGCCTCAAGGAAGTCGGCTGACAGCCAAGCGATGCGAAGCACTTGCTTGTGAAGAGTCTCACCTAGTGCTTTTATGCGGTCATTATGAAGGGATTGATGAACGCGTCCTTGAAATTGCCGTTGACGAAGAAATCAGTATCGGCGACTACGTTTTGACGAGTGGGGCGCCAGCTGCTACGGTCCTTGTCGATGCTATTTCTCGGTTTATTCCGGGAGTAATTGGCAATGAGGAAGCGCCACAGCGCGATTCGTTTTCCGACGGAGTATTTGATGCCCCTGTCTACACGCGGCCTTCTGAGGTCGAAGGAAGAGAAGTGCCAGCAGTTTTGCGTTGTGGTCATCATGGCGCAATTGCACATTGGAGACGAGAAAAAGCACTGAAGAAAACAAGCCAGGTGCGACCTGACCTGGTTGAAGAATTGGAAAATTTTGAGCGAAAGGAGATAGAATCATGAGTCGCCATGCACTCATTGAGGAACTCGAAGAAAAATATATAAAACAAGATATTCCCTCTTTTAAAGTAGGTGATACGTTGAAAGTGCACCTGCGGATTATTGAAGGGGATAAAGAAAGAGTTCAGGTCTTTACAGGAACAGTCATTGCGCGCAAGGGAGGGGGCTTATCGGAAACATTCTCTCTGTATCGGGTGGCTTATGGCGCAGGTATGGAGCGTGTCTTCTTGCTTCATAGTCCGCGGATTGCAAAAATTGAAGTGGTGCGCTGCGGCGATGTGCGCCGCGCTAAACTCTACTATTTGCGCGGAAAGACAGGAAAAGCCTCTAAAGTAAAAGAGAAAATTGGAACAAAGAAAACGCGAAAAGCCACTGTAAAGGCGGCTTCATCAGTAGAAGAGAACAATGAAGCTACGGGGCAACAGGAAGTTTCTCCCGAAGAGCCGCCTAAAGAGGAATCGTAACTCACACAATTGGTGACTGCGCAGCAAAAAAGAAAGGCGATCACTTGGAACAGAGCGCACCTGAAGCAGAAGCCCAGGCCGAAGGGTACCGTCTCATTGCCGGTGTTGATGAGGCTGGGCGAGGGCCGCTGGCTGGCCCTGTAGTAGCGGCAGCCTGTATCTTGCCGCAGCGCCATTTCTCGATGGGTATTACTGATAGTAAACAGCTAACCCCAAACCAAAGAGCAGAGCTATACCGTTGTTTTATGGCTCACCCAGACATTGAATTTGGGATTGGCGTTGTTAGCCATACGCAGATTGATGCAATCAATATTTTGCAGGCTAGTTTAGAAGCGATGCGACTTGCCGTTGAGCAGTTGTCTATCAAGCCCGATTTCCTTCTCGTCGATGGAATTTACCTTCCTAAAATAGAGATTCCCGGCCGGTCAATAATCAAAGGAGATCTGCGATCAAAAAGCATTGGTGCAGCCTCTATTATTGCGAAACATCATCGAGATCAGCTGATGATTGGCTACGATCAGCAATGGCCAAAGTATGGTTTTGCCAAGCATAAAGGCTATGCCACGCGGGCGCACCTAGAGGCTTTACGCGTTTATGGCCCCTGCTCTATTCACCGACATTCTTTTGCTCCTGTTAAGAACCTGACCCTTACCCATAAGTCGCAGATGTCCTTGGGGGGGCTGCGGAGCACAATCTTTCGGGACTCATGAGGGGCTCATAGCCTTTGGCCATTACGCTCCTCTGATAATAAATCACTTAAAACCCAAGTTGTGCGAAAAACTCCTGCCACAGTTTTTCGCACAACTTGGGTTAGAAAAGTGTCTTCCTTGAAATAAAGGGATTTTCAATTTTTTTCATGCTTGAAAAAGAAAAATTCAAATCAATATCCATAGGTCGTACTCACAGGTAGTATGCAGATAACAGCGGATGCCCCTGCTATAAAAAGGTCAACCTCTAACCTATTATTTTTTTAATTTTACATTAAAGAGGCTCCTGCGCAAAATTCCATTTCGAGTGAAATTCGCGCTTTTGTCCTTGAGAACTACTTTTGGTAAATTGCCTATCCTTAGCAGGATATGTCAATTTACCAAAAGTAGTTCTCAAGTCAAA
>JBCCHO010000053.1:0-10774 GCA_039028715.1 Chlamydiota bacterium
ATACCTGTGAGTGCGACCTATGGGTATTTAGAGGGATTTTCAATTTTTTTCATGCTTGAAACGGAAAAATGGGCACATACTTGGATAAAGTAGGGGCCATTTTTCCGTTTCAAGCATGGTAAAAAGAAAAATTCAAATCAATATCCATAGGTCGCACTCACAGGTAATACTGGGCGCGGTAGGCTTTAATTCCCCGCTCAATAATAGCGACCATTTCTACTTTTGATGGGCAGACAAAAGTAGGGAGGGCAAAGTCTTCAGGAGCCACCTCAAGTAAGCCGAGTTCTTCAGCAGCTACGTAATCTTCGGCTAGCAGCGCTTTAATCAGCGGTACGATGGGGATGAGCAGCGGCATCACTCTATTATAAATAGTTGGGTCAACAAAAGCCCTTTCTTCTCCTCTTCTATGTGTTGTAAAAGAGTAGTTTTTTTTCCACCACTTTGGCAAATAGGTCGCAGTAGCAGTGTAAAATCTGCGGCAAGGGCGGAGAAAATGAAGCATTTCCCTTTTCTCCTCGATTTCTGGAATAGCGCAAAAAACCGAGTGAAAAAAGCCAATATAGCCATCTTCATCGATCTGCTCTCCCATCAGCGGGTCTCCGGAAATCAACCTTGCTTTTTTAGGGTCGCTACAGTGCGAATGGACAAGCTCTCGAGCGGGGTAGCCCCGACACAGACGGAAAAAGCCTCTTTTTTCTTCTGAGACTCCCTCTCCAGCAATGCTAATGACTTGGTCTGTATAAGAAGCGCCGTTGATCAGCAAATTGCCAATTCCGATGACGGTGGAAACATTGAGCGTCCAAATCACTTGGTCGCGATTAAAAATAGGATAAATGGCTTCAATGTGGATAGAGGAACTTTCAATAGGGTGTGGCCCCAGTGCTGTATGCTTCACAATGTCTTGAGCTTGAATAAAAGCTTCACAGCTGCTCGATGCGTGAAAAACAAGGTGCACTTGATCTGGGCAAAGAAGTTGTAAAACTTTCAGTCCACAAGCAAACTCCTTTTCTTTGCCCAAAACTTCGAGCTCGGGTGAAGGCGCAAAGGGCGCTGACGCTAATGCCCGAATAAACACTGCTTCAGGAAGTTTCTCTACATCGGGCAGGCGAAATGAGGGTCTCACTTGAATATGGGGAAATATTCCCCCTTGTAGCAAAAGTTGCATCACTTGATCTGGTGGTGCACTATCGATTTCTAGAGGTTCGCATAGCCAAGGTTGCTCATCTGGATTAACAGCAATGATGACTCTTAGCAGGCGGCGTTTAAGTCCGCGCACAATTTCCTTGACAACTCCCGAGCCGGGGGAAACAAAAATAAGTTTATGGGTGTCCTTAGCTTGAACAATGGGCTCCCCCGCACGTACCTGATCGCCAATTTTTTTTAAAAGAGTAAAGCGCAGGTGGTCAAAAGGGCTCAGATCGAGAGAAACCGTCGAAGGGAGTGGCAAAAGTTGGAGCTTTCCTTGGGGCATCCCTTTCAAAGGAATATTTAAGCCCTTCTTAATTTGAATGTGCAAAGTGGGTTCCTCTGATTGGAGTTTAGACTGAAGCCGATTCAAAATGAGAAGAATCTCTTATTGCGCGCGCTGCAAAAAAGATTCTTGAGGCGATGATAAACAGCTCAGCTCAATTTACATCAATAAAAATTTTCCTTAAATAATACTTTAAACTACAATTGCACATAATTAAGCTAATTTCTATACTGTTTTTGGTAAGGATTTTACTGCGATGTTCTTTTCTTCATCCAGATAGATGCAATCGAAAAATTTAACTTATTGCTATTCGTAAAAAATTTTTTACCGCACTAAGAAGCACATGAGCCTTAACACAAAAAAATTGGCAAAGCTCAAAGCAAGAAAATAAGAATTTTCTCTGAAATTCAGCACTATTTTTTGCTCAGGCCAAAAAAATTAGGTACTAAATCAGCATGTCTATGAACTATTTAAATCAGTTCCAAAAGCATCTCTCATCTCATGATTATCCGGCCTTCTTGGCATTATGGGAAGAGTACTGTCTAAGTGACGAAATTGATGATGAAGAGCTTAAAAACATTTTAGAAAAAGTCAAAGGTTCGCTCTTAGAAGAACCCTTTGGGCGCCATGTAGAAAAGGGCATTGTTCTTTGGGAAAAAGTTAAAGAGACTTCTAATAAAGGTCTTATCATCCAACTTATTCTGGATATCCAATCGACAAACACTGCTGAACTCGCCGAATTCACGCTTGACTATCTCAAAAACTACTACCCAGATGATGCTCAATTCAATGACAAAATTCGTCTAATTGGCTTAAGAGAACAAAAAAGCTTTCAAGGAGCTATTAGCAACTACCGCCTACTCACCCATATGAAAAAGGGGAACTTTGTTTTTCATACAGGTGGTTGGGGTGTCGGAGAAATTATGGACATCTCTTTTCTCCGAGAAGAGCTCAGTCTAGAGTTCGACTATGTATCGGGGAAAAAAGACCTTTCGTTTCAAAACGCTTTTAAAACGCTTCTCCCAATTAGTAAAGATCACTTTCTCGCGCTTCGCTTTGGCAATCCCGATGAACTCGAAGATCGAGCTAAAAGAAATCCAGTTGAGATCATCCGTACCCTTCTCCGAGATCTCGGCCCAAAAACAGCGGCCGAAATCAAAGAAGAACTATATGAACTTGTTATTCCCACTGAAGATTGGGCGCGCTGGTGGCAAGTTGCACGCACAAAAGTTAAAAAAGACACTCTAATTGATACCCCCAGCGACGTTCGCACTCCCTTCCATTTGAGAAAAGCAGAGGTTTCTCATGAAGATCGCTTGCAGAAAGCGTTAGAAAAAAAACCCGATGCAAATACATTAATCCAGATGGTTTACTCATTTTTACGAGATTTTCCTCAAACCATCAAAAATCAAACATTCAAAAGTCAGCTCGAAGATAAACTTCATCAAGCGCTTTCATTAGAAGGATTAACTCAACCCCAAGCTCTCCAAATCCACTTTTTTTTGGAAGACCTTTCTCAAGGTAGCTCTTACACGCCCATCTCCACGCTCATTAAAGAGCTCTCTTCGATTGAAGCTGTGATTGGCACTATTGAGATTATCGCCTTTAAAAAACGTCTTTTGCTTCAAGTGCATGCTTTTAGGCAAGACTGGAGCGATATCTTTATCAACCTCCTCTTGGCTGCCGAGCAAAACTTATTAAGAGACTACATTCTGACCGAGCTCCTCAAAGCAGGTAAGAAAAAAGCCGTTACAGCAAAGCTCGAAGAGCTTCTCTCTTTCCCCAATCGCTACCCTTATGCCTTATTGTGGTACTTCCAAAAAATTATGCGTGGCAATGACCTGCCTTTTGCCGATCAAGAAGGGAAGAACCGCTTTTTTGAGTCGTTCCTTATTTTATTTAGCCTCATTGAGCAATCGATAGGTTATCGCGATCTTATCAAGAAAATGCACCTTTTCTTGACTACTGGGCGTTATAGCAATGTTCGCAAAATTTTCCAAAGTGCCGGCAAAGAGACAGTTCAAGAATTCCTGCTTCTTGCTACTAAATGCCATAGTTTAAATGATCACGACATCAAGATTTTACACTCACTGGCTGAAGTTGTTCATCCATCGCTTCGAAAGTTAAATAAAAAATATAATGAAGAGGAAGAAGAGCTCCCCCCTATTTGGACAACAAAAGAAGGTTACAACAAAATCAAAGAGCGCATCCATAGGATCTCGACAATAGAAACTGTAGAAAACGCCAAAGAAATTGAAGCAGCGCGCGAACACGGCGATCTACGGGAAAATGCCGAATTTAAAGCAGCATTAGAAAGGCGCGATCGGTTACAAAACGAGCTTAAACTGCTTTCTTCTCAATTTAGTCGTGCGCGCATCTTAACTCCGGATGATGTTTCAACCCAAGCGGTTGGCATTGGTGTGATCATTGACTGTGAAAACTCAAAGGGAGAAACGGTTTCTTACACATTACTAGGGCCCTGGGAAGCAGACCCAGACCGAAACATTTTATCTTTTCAGTCGAAGCTCGCTCAATCGCTCATGGGAGAAAAAATAGGAAGCAAAGTTGCAGTGCAAGGACAGCAGCTGACAATCCGAGGCTTGCGCAATTATTTTCATGAGCATTAAGCTAAGAGGGCGAGTGTGCCCACTGCAAGTTGATGTTTAAAGAGGCTCTTGCGACACTCATCCAAAACCTTTTAATCATAGGTCTTACCATGCAACTTGTCATTGCGTCTACTAACCTAAACAAAGTGCGCGAAATCCGCTCTATTTTAAAACCTTCATTCCCCTTCGACTACCTCTCACTGCGCCAATTTCCCGATTATTGCCCGCCAGAAGAAACTGGGGAAACGTTCGAAGAAAATGCTTTTCTTAAAGCAACGCAAGCGGCAACGACACTAAAACAATGGGTTCTTGCTGAAGACTCGGGGCTTGTCGTTCCCGCTCTTAACAACGAGCCCGGGGTGCGTAGTGCGCGTTATGCAGGGGAAAAAGCCACAGATAAAGATAATTTACTCAAACTACTCCAAGCACTTGATCATCTATCTGAAAACGAGCGCACTGGATATTATATTTCGACGCTTGCCCTTGCTTCTCCCGATGGAATTCAAAAACAAGTTCAAGCAACTTGCGAAGGAATGCTCATCACAACGCCTAGAGGAAGCCAAGGTTTTGGTTACGATCCCGTTTTTATGAAGTACGATTACGGAAAGACTTTTGCTGAACTCGATGAAGAGACGAAAAACCGAGTCTCCCACCGTCGCAAAGCGCTTGAAAAACTCTTTCCCACATTCGAAGCTTTGCTTGAATCTGATAACGGCTTCAAAAGAATTCCTCGTGCACTATCTCATTGATGGCTACAACTTTTTTTTCCGTATCCAGCAAGATGTTTTGCCCCTGGCAAAAAAAAGGAGGGATTTTATAGCAGCCCTCGATCAGCTATTTGTTGAGCTTAATCTTTCGTGTACTCTGGTCTTTGACAGCGGTCGTAGGCTAAGCGATTCTTTCCCGTCAAAACAAATGCTCACCTCTATAGAGGTCGTTTTTTCTCCTGCAAACACTTCAGCTGATGACTATATCATTGAGTGGCTAACAGCGCAGCGCCATCGCAAACAACTGACTGTCGTTACATCTGACCGAGAGCTAGCGTGCCGTGCTAAAACAATAGGCGCTAAAACAGAATCTTTAGAGGAATTTTTTCGCTTCCTGCGCAAAAAAGAGCAGCGCTCTGTTTGTCATGCAGAAGAAGAAAAAGCAGCTTTTGATTCCGAAGCAGAGTTTAACAGGTTATTGAAGATTTTTGAACAGCGGCTAAAAGAGTGACACTTTTTGGTAGGTTCTGCGTCCTCCATTAGCAGCTTAACAAAGAGGGTAAAATAGGATGTTAGCCCGTATTTCTCACAAGCTCTGCTAGAAAGTTGAGCAAGATGTTTTTCGAGATTTCAAGGAGATCTTGCAGGGAATGGTTGTAACCATTTCCAAAAGAGCTCCTTGAAATCTCGGAAAACAGATGCTCCAAATTTTTCCAGAGCCTTGTGAGAAATGCGGGCTAAATACCCATAGGTCGCACTCACAGGTAAAAGACAAAAATTCCAAGTAAAACGCTCCTTTTAAACAAAGGAGAATGTAGTGAATATCCCTCAAGGTATCTATCGAATCGTTTCCAAAAAAGACTCTATTTCTTACCAAGTTCGCATTCGGATCAAAGGGCACCCACATATATCGAAAACATTAGAGGCTCCTGCGCAAAAATCGCTTTCGAGTGAAATTCGCGCTTTTGTCCTTGAGAACTACTTTTTGTAAATTGCCTATCATTAGCAGGATATGTCAATTTACAAAAAGTAGTTCTCAATTCAAAATCATCAAATTTCCCTTCGAAAGCGATTTTTGCGCAGGAGCCTCTCAAGTGGCATGATTTTACACGTATCCTTGATCTACCCTATTTGAGATGCGCGCTGCTCAATGGCCTCCCAGGCTCCGGGTTGTTCAAAAGCTTCTTTGTCAAGCTGTGCAAACTTTAATACAACTCCATCAGGCATCAATTGGACAGTTTGGGGAGTTATCTTCCCAGGAGCGCTAAAAATCAGCCTTTTCGCTTTTGGCAGCTTGTTTTCCCATGTGCCCAGCTGGTTTGTATCTATATGATGAATATCGGAATAAGATAAACCAAGAGTGCGGTTTTCATAATGATCGTAATTATTGCCTCTAAGCGAGGTCATCATTGCCATGATCAGGGCAGGGTGAGCAAACTGTTCGGGATATTTTTCAAAATACAAAATAAAATAACAAAGCTCTATTTTGTTGCACTCCCCAATCCATTTTTTGTGGGCATTGTATTCTTTTGTTCTGATGCGCTCTGCATAAATTCCTTGATGATAGCCTAACCTAGCAAAAAGCCTAGGATGCTTTTGAATGGTCATCACAAGAGAGCAAAAATCAGCATCTGTAAGATCTATTATAAGATCATGAACAACTTTATATTCATCATTATCATTTCTAATTCTAACTGCTATCCAGTTTTCCCAGCGATCCAAATCGGGTTCTGCTATTATTTTTTGTTGTTTTAACTTTTGCTCTAATGCTCTACATAATTTTGGTGTTAGATAATCTTTCGAAATACTACGCACGGTAGATGTATAGTCGAATGACGTCATCTTGAGTTTTGTGGGATCCCCAGAGTCGAGTGCTTGTTTATAAGCTATTAGATTTCCTTTTGTCGCTTCTAGAAGGTCGATACAAATTCCATGGTAATTGTCATTTGAATCTCTTTCTTCTTGCAGCTGATATGTTGTGAAAATAAGGCGGGTATAACAGTCAATGATCGTCTCAGTATCATCTTTTGATAATCCTTTTGCCATATTCCATAGCGATGGGATAAAAGGGAGGAGTCGATCGGTGATTTGCATAAGATCATCTCTCAGAGCATTTAGCTGGATCGGCTGCAAATGCCGCACCGGGTTTTTTTCGAGAAGGTCACGCGTCTCTTCATAGGTTAGCTGTAGCCCTGGAGGAAAGGCTGCGTCTAGGCTGTTGAGTTTTTGAACAACCTGTCGTACGGAAGAAGAAACAGCCGGGTTAAAAGCTATTTTTTTTATTAGCTGCTTGATCTCTTGTATAAATGTGTACCCTAGCACAGCTAAAATTGTCACAGCTAAAGCTGTATAGCGGTGATTAGAGATAAAATGATAGGTATTTTTAGCAACATTAAAAACTGGTTGTAAATAGCTATAAGATTCTCTAAGAGTAGGAGTTTGAGGGATTGCCGACATAATTTTTTCCTTTCTCTTGAAGCTCTTTGCAAAAAACCACCTCGATGATGACGGTAAATCGTTTTGATTCGAATGGATGGATATACAAGAACTTGTTATTACCTGTGAGTGCGACCTATGGGTATTTAGAGGGGTTTTCAATTTTTTTCATGCTTGAAACGGAAAAATTCAAATCAATATCCATAGGTCGCACTCACAGGTATTATTAAAAAATTAAATTATAACTTTACTGAAACATCTTTTTTTAGTCAAACCTGTAGTTGGCTACATCCCAATTAACTGCTTTGGTAGCATCCTTCGAAGAAACGTCTGATAATTTTAGCTATTTTTAGCTAAATAATTGATTGCTAAGGAGTTGAACGGGTTAGCCACAACCGTAAAAGTCCTCTTCGCGAGGATGTTTACGGCAAAAACCAAGCTTTTTCCTTTTGGTGGCTATCGTTGAAGCAAGAACTAGCGGGGAGTAGCAATACAGACCTGCTCGTGGGGTGATCTTTCATCTTACGAATCCCATTCCTTGAGGTGTGGGAGGATGTCAATTGGCGCGCGATTTCCTTTTTTAAACCTCTTTCTACTCCCCCTTTTTCAAAGGATTGCCCTCGAAAGATTTTGATCTGGTCAAACGTGCACATTTAACTCAGCTTTTCCCATTCCGCCCTCCCCTCTAGGTTGGCCTTGTTCTCTAGCATCTGCTTAAGGCGATTCTTTTTCCAGGTCGAGAACTTTTTCAGGTCTGCTGCATACGAGGCTTACCTTTCTCTCTGTTGAAGCCAATCCTCTTCCCCAACGCGGTTGTTTTCTGTTTTTCTCTTGTGCTTGGGCTTGCGATGGCTTTTTTCCCATGAACCTATCCGTAAATGAAAATGTTTTTGGTTTTTACCAGGTTTCTAGCAAATTTTTGGAAGCTGATTTGTACACATTGTCCATGAGACAAGGGTCACAAATCAGCTTCCAGAAAGATGCAGAAAGAGTGAACAGCAAGAAGATTTTCATTTACGGATAGGTTCATAGATCGCACTCACAGGTATGTACCTATTCTAAAAGCCGATGGCACGAAATAAGGTAGCCCATACCTTCTCTTTTTACTGCTTCTATTGCTGCCATAGCGTTTCCTAATAACGAATAGCTTGACACTGTCCCTGATGCAGTAAGCAAAAAAGCAATTGATGCTCAAAGTCGATCGCAAGCCCACGCGGATGATCGTCAAGCTCGCGCTTCCAAAGCAATTTTCCTATACTATTTAGACAATAAAGCCAGCGGCCATGCGTCGCGGCAAAAAACACTTTTTTACTCTTGGGATCGACAACAAGCCCCTGATTGACAATCCGCCCTCGAGCACAGTATGTCCAAAGCTCACTGCCGCTAAAATCTAAGCAACGAAGATGGGCATAGCGATGATCATACGTTCCCAAAAATACCCGTTGATTCGCACAATCAACCACGATCTCACTCGGCTCTTCTGTCATCCCCCTCAATGGATAGCGCCACTTAAGCACTCCATCCAAGCCGACGCAGTAGACGCCATTGCGACTTTCTAGTCCATAGAAAATATGATTGCTTTCAGGGTCGAAGTCGAGAGCAGCTACTTTGTTTTCAGTGGGATACGCCCAAACTTTTTCGCCAGCACTATTTAAGCGGCATACAAAGTGAGTCGATCCAGCAGACTCGCCGTAAACAGCTTTCTCACTTGTAAAATCAAACGAATACGCCGTCACTTCGAGATCGCGATCTAACCAATTCACACTTTGTCGCTGATTAAGGTCAAACAGGTGGTGCTCGTCGTTGAGATCAGTATAAAAAATCCGCCGTTGTCCGCGGTGATACCACCCGCATTTGATTGCGTTTGGAAGGAGCCAAGTTGCTTTAAGCTTCCCCCGAAGAGAAAGCCGATACATACGCCCACTATTCTCTTGATTTCCTAGCCAAAAAACTGCTTGATCAATAGGGTCAAAAAAAATGCCTTTAGAAGCTAGCCCTTCTTTTCGATATTTCCACTGCTCAACCGACTTTAATTGGCCGTCTAAACCGCTCACAGCGGGTTCATCGACTTTCTCAAGCTGCCATTGCTCAATTGCTGTTTCTACTGAACAGTCTAAAGAAGCATAGCTCATAGAGTGCACCATAGAGAGTGAAGTCACCCAAATTAAACGGCGGCGTTTTGAATCGAGAATGATTTCATCTACGTAGCCATCTAACCGGCGACTCCAAACGCACTCTCTTTTATAATCAATGCAACGCAACTCTTTGCCGTTACCTGCAATAAAAAAAATCTTTTTGCTGTCGAGATCGACCACAGCTTTTTTCTGCTCTGCCCGATCAAACGCATATTCCCATAGCAACTCTCCATTGAAGCTAAGGCAATAAAGATGCCCTAAGTTATCGTGCGCTTCGACAATGACGAGCTCACTTTCAGCATCGACAAAAATGGCAATGATCTGCTCTTTTCTGCTAACAAGCGGATATTCCCAATTGATTTGACTTTCTCGATCAACACAACACACACTTTTGTGACTGACCCCATAAAAAACTCTTCCCCCTTGAACATCGCAAGCAATTGCCGCGGCGTTCTCGCTCACCAAGTGGCGCCAAAGAAGTTTCCCGCTCGAGTCAAGGCAAAAAACCTGATTGCCTTGTGGCCCGAAATCGCAACAAATGACCTTGCCGCTGGGAACATCAAAATAAAAAGTTGCGGTTGGAGCTTGCACTGGATAATGCCAAATTAACTCTCCTCTAGAATCAAACCGACAAAGAGCTTTCAAACCATTCCCACCCAGGTTTGAGCAACTACAGAGAACATCGCTAGTTTTAGGATCAATGCAAAAATCAATGACATCTGATCGGTAAATACGTCGATGGTTTTGGCCATCGCTATAATAAAGATGGTGTCGATGGTCTAGCGCGAGCTGATAAAAAAGCCGGCTGTTATTACAGTCATAGGCAATCGCTTTCTTAGAACCCTCGATGGGGTAAGTAGCGCTCATGGCTTCTTGAAAAGAAGCTTCGGCTATCCATTGCTTTGCTCCAAAAAAAACTTTTCCACTCGCCGGATCAAAGGCGAGTTTTTCTAAAACTCCATTCACTTCACACTGCCATTGATCCTCAAAGCCCGCTGCTAAAAAACCGCTGGCATGAGCGATCAAAAACAGCAGAAAACAACCCCAAATCACTTTCCTTTTTGAAATTTGATTCGACTTGGATAATAGGTTCATACACCTAACCGCCACATATTGATCCTCGGCTTGACACCCTCCCACCTGAAGAAGTGGGTTTTACGCTCTACTTTTGATCCAAAAGTGTACAAATTATATTAAATTCTATATAATACCTCTGAGTGCGACCTATTTTTCCCTTTAGCACTGCATAAAGGTTCAAGGTTTTTTGAATCAAAGTGAAGAGCATCCAAATTCGGCAAGATTTTTGCATTTTGAATCGGCTCGGGTATATACTCCTTCCGGTTCAAAAGCGCCCAAAAGCAAACTGAATTTAAACTTCTCTAGATTGCATTTTTTATTCTAGCCAATATTAAGTTTAAT
>JBCCHO010000054.1:0-10720 GCA_039028715.1 Chlamydiota bacterium
GCCGATTCAAAGTGAGAAAAGGTCGGTGATTTGGAGTGATTAATTTGGGCGTATTCCCCTTGGGTTCTTATCCGGCAGGTGGATAAAACCCAAGGGAAATGCGCCCAAAGGAATCCGCCAAATTCAGCGAGATTTTTGCACTTTGAATCGGCTCGGGTATATACCACACAACTTGGGTTCTTAGTGAGCTAGCCCATAAGTCCATACATTTTATGTCTTTTATCCAATCAAACTACCAAAGCTGCAAAGCCCAAATTCCAGTGGCTCTCCACTTCCCAAAGGCCTTGCTTCATGATGAACAAAATAAAAAAATTTCCGTTATCGCCCAATACGTAGCTAAACTTTCTAGCTCTCTTGCTAGGTCATATCTGGTTCTTAACGCGGTGAGTTGGAGCGCACTTTACTATTGCAAGCGATCACTTCATGGCAAAGGCTATTTAGAAAAAATAGTCTTAGTTGCAGAAATCTTTTTTCGCGGATTTATTTTTTTGCAAGTGGCAACTTTTATCCTTAAGCGGTCAATCTCTTATTCTGATGCAATCAAACAAGTACCTCTATCTCAATTTAGTGATAAACAATTCGCCTACTTTCTCTCGAAAATCAGGTGTTTGGAAAGTCGCTCTGAAAGGCAAAAAGTGATTCGCATCATTTTAGAGACCGAGAGCCTAAACTCTTCTCTAATATCACAGCTTATCTTTCACATAAGTGGTGTTAAGCAGGATGAGCAACTCTATCTCGTTGACATTTTTTTAAAAAATAAAAAGATCGTTTTAAATGAGGCTCACGCTTCAAAACTCATCGATCTCACATCTTCTTTCACAAACAGTAGCCAGCTCTACTTCATCAAAATATTTTTAACGCATCAAAAGATCTTCTTAAGTGAAGACGATGGTTTAAAGTTGCTTAACCGTATATTTAGCCTTAAGCCTATCGACAAACTTGATGCGCTCAAACATCTTTTGACCGCAACATCAATAGGGTTAAGGCAAGAGCAGGTTGCTGCACTCGTTAAAAGCCTATCCTCAAAACACCGTTGTGAGCTGATCTGCCATGTCTTTGCTAGCAAAACCACATGCTTAAGTGACGAACAGCTTTCAAAGCTGGTAAAAAGCGCAGTTAAAAACTTTAGTTTTCCAAATATAGTCGAGCTCTTTACTAGCAAAACCACATGCTTAAGTGACGAGCAGCTTTCAAAACTGGTAAAAAGCGCGGTTAACCGATTTGGAGGCTCATTGTTGATCACAGAGGTCTGCACTAGCAGCCCCACATGCTTAAGCAACGCGCTGATTTTAAAGCTCATTCAGAGCGTGCCTATAAATACCCTGCAAATCGAAACCTTATTCGAAAAAAATGTCACTAGCTATGTAACAGACTCTTATATTTCAAAAGTCATTAAACGCAAACTCGAATCAAGCCAGGACTACGACAAACTTGACTGTCTTCAAAATATCTTAAGCGTCGACACAAAACGCTTAATGAATTACTTAGAAGGCGAGCATTTGTCAAGCCTGGTAGCGTTCATGCCTAAAGCCTCTAACTATAGCATCGATCAGAAAAAAATTGCTGTAGCCAAAGCAATCTTATCGAACCAAAACACTTGCTTGCGTGACGATCAGATTTGCACTTTGATTAGCAATTTGACTGCTTATATAAAGAATAGCAATAAAAGAAAGCTCTTGCTTGATATCTGCTCGGATGCAGACTTTGCTCATCTAAAAGCCAAAACCTTTTTTCTTAAGCGCTTAATTCACATTCTGATGCCCCAACAACAGGCAATTGAGTTGATCAAAGATTTATGGGGAAGCGAGTTTAAACCACAAAACTTAAAAGATTGTCACTTCAAGAAATTAATCGAACTAGCTATCAAGAGTGACGATAATGAAACTAGAAGACATAGTCTTATCCACAACATTATAGTAAAAGACGCACCCTTAGAATCTTCGTTTATTTTCCAAATCATTCATCTGATGTTAGAAGAAGAAGAAGATCTGATCAAATTAACACATAAACTTAGTCAGACGATCAAGGCTGCCAAGCAAGAGCATTCTAGGACATCTTTAGGGCTTGCAACTTGTGGCCTAATAGCGCAATTAATTTTAGTTTTGGTGTTAAAAACCCCTCAACTTAATGACAGCAAAGCAGAGCTCAAAAAATATCTTAATAGAATAGTTACAGATCTTATTAAGTATTTTCACGATAAAGATGAGTTTTTCCCTAATAATAGATCCTTAAATGAAGTAAATTTAAAAAATTATAGTCGAGATTTTCCCGTAATTTTTCAACTAACCGCTCAACAATACAATCTATTCATGCTATCTGTAGAACGAGCGCTTTCGCTTCCTGCAAATGGGCTCAATCCTTTCTGTAGAAAAGAAGTCCTTCTTTACAAAGTAGCCAAAGGTCATCTAAAAAAAATTGATTTACAAATGAATCGGGTTTTTGAATCTACACCATTTACTGGCTTGCAATCTGAAACGTTTTCTCAATTCAATCGTTTGATAGCCATTAATTTAATAATGAGAGTCCTATCGAAATATCTAAGTTCGCACGATGTATTAAATTTAGGCGTTGTAAGCGAACCGGCAAAAAATTATCTAACAAACTCTAAAGGTCTTTTTAAGCTAGCATCCTCCGAAATCAATAGTCTTTTAAAGAAGGTCCCTAATATCGGAAAGATATACCGTGAACAAATTAAAATTAGTTTACTGAAAATAGAGGAAAAAATGAATCAGATAACTTCAGAGGAAGTGCTTTAGAAAAGGTAGACGAACCTGTCCGATTAACTCGTATTACCTGTGAGTGCGACCTATGGGTATTTAGAGGGATTTTCAATTTTTTTCATGCTTGAAACGGAAAAAGAAAAATTCAAATCAATATCCATAGGTCGCACTCACAGGTATTAAAGACGTTGAATTCAGAACTTGGGTTTTAAAAGAGTGTAAAATTTTATCTATGAACCTATCCGTAAATGAAAATCTTCTTGCTTTTCACTCTTTCTGCATCTTTCTGGAAGCTGATTTGTTACCCTTGTCTCATGGACAATGTGTACAAATCAGCTTTCCAAAAATTTTTGATGTGTGAAAATTTTTTATTCTTTTAGCGGGAGGTGCTGCTCAAACTCATTGCCTCTTTACTTTTTTCTCAAAACAACCTAAATTGTTATCCTTGCTCATTAACCCAAATTGAGAAGCCATGTCATCTGTCAAAAAAAAACGTCGGCTCAAAATCTCGAAGCACAAGCGAAAAAAACGCCGTCGCCGCGACCGCCACAAAAAGAACAAGTAATTTTTATAAAAATGCGGCCCTTAAAAGCCTCTGTGGACAGACAAAAAATCTCCGCCTAGAGGTAGGCAAGGGCAAAAAAAACCTTTTTGATCGGACGAGCCCATAGCTAAAGTGTTATGAATGAGGAGCGTTTTTGCCAACCCTAGCGGGAGGTTTTTGTCGTACACAGAGCTTAGAAGTTAGTCTCTTTGCTTCAGCGATTGGGTTTTAAAAGCTCGCGTCAAAAATTCACGTTATTTTTTACTCGCCCTTGGGTTGAGGTGGCAGCGTTAAGAAAAATCGGTCATTGGGCGCGGGCCTTTTTATGAGCTTATGAACCAAAGCAACTTTTGAGAAAGCCCTCTTAGCCCGTATTTCTCACCAGCTCTGCATGGAAGGTTGAACAGTCTGTTTTTTCGAGATTTCAAGAGAGTCACTTGGAATATTCGGGAACACAGATGTTCCAAGCTTTCCCAGAGGCTGGTGAGAAATACGGGTTAGGCGCTGAATTTGACGGCGCTACCTAGGGCTTTTCTGCATCACCCTTACTACTTTCTATGTGGACTTATCCTAAAATTTTCGATGTCATTGTCATTGGCGGTGGCCATGCAGGCTGCGAGGCGGCCCATGCTGCAGTAAAAATGGGCGTTTCCACCCTGTTGCTCACAATGAATCTCGACACGATCGGCAAAATGAGCTGTAATCCCGCCATTGGAGGTACGGCAAAAGGGCATATCGTTCGAGAAGTCGATGCTCTCGGTGGGATTATGGGTAAAGTCGCCGATCGAACAGCGATTCAGTTTCGAATGCTCAACGCTTCAAAAGGGCCAGCTGTTTGGTCACCCCGCGCCCAATCTGATCGCCTCGCTTACCAAACAGAAATGAAGCGCATGTTAGAGGAAACTCCCCATCTAGAGATTAAGCAGGGGACGATTGAGTCTATTCAGTGCCAAAACGGCCTTATCTGTAGCGCTACAACACGCGAAGGCATTATCTATCCATGTAAAACTCTGATTATTTCAGCGGGAACTTTTATGCGCGGCCTTCTTCACTTTGGGGAAAAAAACTATTCAGGAGGTAGAGCTGGCGATCAGTCTGCTGTCGGGTTGTCGCAGTGTCTCAAAGACCTGGGATTCCGACTCGACAGGCTAAAAACAGGGACGCCACCACGCATTCACAGCAATTCAGTCGACTTTAGCCAACTAGAAGAGCAGCCCTCTGAAGAAGGAGTTGCCTTTTCCTTTGACCAAGAGCAACAACGCCTCCCAAAAGTGTCCTGCTTTATCACCTATACAAACGAAAAAACAAAACGCGTTGTCCGCGATAACCTTTACCGTTCACCACTCTATTCTGGAAAAATCCAAAGTGTTGGCCCCCGCTATTGCCCCTCAATCGAAGATAAAATTGTCCGCTTCGCCGAAAAAGAGCGCCACCAAATTTTCCTCGAGCCCGAAGGGCTAGCCACGCGTGAAATCTATGTCAATGGCCTCTCTTCTTCTTTTCCACCCGACGTGCAATTGCAAATGCTCCACACAATCCCTGGATTGGAGCGCGCATCGATCTTACGCTTTGCATATGCTATTGAATATGACTATGTCATCAGTGGACACGTAAAATCAACTCTCGAAACAAAACTCGTACAGGGGTTATTTTTCGCTGGTCAAATCAATGGCACGACAGGTTATGAAGAAGCTGCTGCCCAGGGACTCATTGCCGGTGTCAACGCGGCTCTAGCAGTGAAAAATCTCGCTCCATTTACATTGAAGCGTTCCGAAGCTTACATCGGCGTGATGATCGATGACCTCATCTCCAAAAAGTTGAGCGAGCCCTACCGAATGTTCACGTCCCGCGCTGAGTATCGACTCCTACTAAGACAAGACAATGCCGACCTTCGATTACGCGAATATGGCCATCAACTCGGTTTGATCTCGCCCGACAGTTACACGCGACTTCAAGAAAAAAAACGGCTTATTGAAACGGGAACAGCCGCGCTAAAAAAAGGATACGGCCCGTTTCAAAATCAGTCGATGAATCTCGCTAAACTACTCTGCCGCCCTGAAATTAGCTACACTCAGCTGCTCAAGCAGTTCCCCGATAAAGTGACCAATTTTGGCGAGAAAATTAATACCGCTATTGAGGTTAGCCTCAAGTATGCTGGTTACATTGAACGCGAAAAAAAAGAAGCGCGTAAGATGGACCAATTCGAGCAGCAAAAAATCCCGTCAGATTTTGACTATTGCGCCGTCGTCGGTTTAAGAAATGAAGCACAAGAAAAGCTGCTTCAGTTTCAACCAGAGACTATCGGCCAAGCAACCCGCATTTCTGGAGTCTCTCCGGCCGATATCTCTATCCTCATTGTCGCCCTACAAAAAAGGCCGCCTTGAAAAGGGAAAGACAAAGCAAAAAATGTCAGCTCGCAACAATCCTCTATTGCATCGTTTTGTTAGAGGTTTTAAGATAAAGCTTTTGATCTTTCTTTGGCTAGCTACATTCATTGTTCGATGGTGTTTAAAATTAAATCCCTTTCTTCCGTACTTGTGATTACCTCTTCTCCTGCAACGCGTAATTTTTTCGACCACGCAACCCGAAGTATCGCAGATACGACACTGATTCACTCTGAAACAGAATTCGAAGCTCTTGATCACCTCACTCGTTCTCCTGTGATTTGTGTCGTAATTGACGACAAAACACCTGGCCTTGATCTTTCCCTTTTTTGCCAAAAAATTCGCATTATGCCAGATCACCGCTACACGCCGATTCTTGTGATTAGTAGCCAACTAAAAAAGGGGTTCATGCGCAAACTGCTGCAAGCAGGGGCCACCGATTTTTTACGACACCCGCTAAATGAAAGTGATTTTTTAATCCGCTACGAGGTTTCAAAAAAAATCGTTCGCACGGAAAATAAAGTTGCCGAATTAAGCGCCCAGTTCACCTCAGTCACGACAACCCCAGTCTCGTTAACAACTCGGACAATTATCGACCAGCGCGCTGTCCAGCTTATTAAAGCCGCTATCAAAGAAAAAAATGCGATTGCTGTTTTCATCTTAGAGATCGACCAGTTCAAAAAGCTTTCTCCTATCAAGAAAAAAAAAATTGGAACGTTATTATTAAAAGACACCGAACAGGCGCTTAAAAAATTATTGCGTCAAACCGACTTGCTCTTCAATCAGAAGCATGGAAAGTTCGTTATGATTCTACCTAAAACCCCTTATAAAACTGCCAAGCTGCTAGCCGAAAATATCAAAAAATTCTTTCAAACTCACCCTTTCTCTATCCAAGGAGTTAAAGTTCCCCTAACAGTCTCTATTGGGCTCGCAACACTAAGCCAGATGTACAAAGAAAAAAAGCCTACTTTTTACCTCGATCGCTTGCTTCGAGAAGCGCAAACATGCTTAAATGAAGCTAAAAAAATTGGAAATACGTTGATCTCAGCTCAGGGAAATGGATGATGAAATCTTTTTTTATAGCGTTAGTGACAATGAGCTCCTCGCTGGTTATCGCCCAGCAGCCAACTCACTCGGTATCGCAAACGCAGTACTTTCAGCAAAAAGAAACCGCCATCCAAGAGGCCCTTGCCGCCAAACCTCATCTCCGAATGCCTGACCAAAAGCAGCCCAGTGACGTGATGATTATCTCTCCCGAAATGCGGGCCAAAGACTTTGCAAAAGCTTTTGACTATCTCAAGACAAAAGCCCCTGCAACCAAAATTGGCATCAAACTTCTCGATAAATCAACCATCTCTGATATCGTCAAAATCGATGTCATGCCCGGTGGCACGCTGATGATTTTTACCGTCTCTACTGTCAAGGGACTCAAATACCAAGTTGTTAAAACCGAACATGTCGACTCAATCGTCCACACCTAAGCGCCCACCGCTGCATATTCTTCGCCTTGAACAAGCGCCTATTTTCCGCCAGCTGCAAATAGAAGAGGCGTTGCTTCGGTTAACAGAAAAAAACTGGTGCATTCTTAACGAGGGCTCCTGTCCCGCGATTGTTTTTGGTATTTCAGGCAAACCAGCTGAACATTTAGCCACTATCTCCTCAATGCCGCTGATCCGGCGCTATAGTGGAGGGGGCACTGTAGTTGTCGATGAAAATACTCTTTTTGTTTCTCTTATTTTGCAAAAACAGGATTTTTCATCTTCTTGCTATCCAGAGCCGATCCTGCGTTGGGCCGAAACGATTTATAAAGAGGCTTTTGCCATTACTGACTTTAAGCTCCGTGAAAATGACTATGTCATTGGGCTGCGCAAGTGCGGCGGCAATGCCCAATACATTCAAAAGCACCGCTTTGTTTGTCATACCACCTTTTTGTGGGATTACTCCAAAGCGAGAATGAGGACCCTGCTCGTGCCCCAAAAGACCCCAGCTTACCGCCACCAACGCTCGCACGAAGATTTTCTTTGTTGTCTCAAAGACTATGCTTCTTCCAAACAACAACTTTTTGAGTCTCTCCCGCCTGTTTTATCAAAGTACTACACGGTACAAGAAGCTCCACCTGTTGACAAGCTACTTTCGATTGAGCACCGACGAGCCACTAAACTCTTAACCCAAGTTCGCCCCTTGTAGAGGCTCCCTGCATTTTTACAGGTAAAATCATCGCGAAAGGCGTGTTAAAGTGATCGAAAATTCCCAAGGAGAAGTGAACAAGGCCCGCATGAACCCTATCCCAAAAACTGTAAGTGGTTGATAATCAATGAAATTTCAAAAATTCGACACTACAAGGGGAAACTTGGGTTAAGCAGTGCTTAGTCGACCCTGAAAATCTAAGAAAGTCATTGATTATCAAATAGTTAGTTTTAATTTCGGCGGGGGGGGGCAAAATGGCGATACTGCTGTCATTTTCTTGCGAACTGTTGGCTAGGCATGCGTACTCGCATAAGGAGAAATCCAGATTTTGCGCTCTAACAACGCCTTAATGCCTGTGAATGTGATCTATTTCGTGTTGGTTCAAAAAGGCGGTTTAGATCCTAAGCGACAAGAGAAACAAAGAAGCAACAGAAACCTTTTTAAAATAGTTTTTTGGTTCATCCGCAAAATGAATACTCGAGAAAATAGCATAGGTAAGATCCATTTTTTATCATCTTAATGTGTTATGAAGAAGTAGGATAAAAACAGATTCTCTTGTCTCTTGATGACTGAAAAGTCCAAAGCTAATCTCAAGTATTATTTTTGTAATCTGCTTGAAATAAAGCTATCTATGAAAAGGGTTAACTATCCGAATAAGCCAGGTTTTTTAACAGAGAGCAACTGCTACAAAAAAGTAAAAAACATAATATACCGTCTATAAAACCTCTTTTATAGCCTATTTCATCTCCTCTTTTATAGCCTATTTCATCTCCTCTTTTATAGCCTATTTCATCTCCTCTTTTATAGCCTCGATCGGCTGCTAACTTGTACAAGCTACGATCTTCCTTACCATCTTGTAAAAAAGATTCTTCTCTAAAACTCATCAAATCTAATTCGAATTGAGCTTTTTCATATCCTTGATCGGCTGACTTTTTAAGCCACTCATAAGCTTTTTTATTATCTTGCAGAACACCTATTCCTTCAAGATAACTATAACCTACCTCGTATTGAGCTGGTGCATATCCTCGATCAGCTGACTGTTTGAACCAATTATAAGCTTTTTTATTATCTTGTGGAACATCTTTTCCATCACGATACATATAACCTACCTTGCATAGAGCTTGTGCATATCTTTGATCAGCTGTGAGTTTTCTCTCTGAACTAAGAGTTACTCGTGCCTTTAGACTGCCTACCGGTGCTTGATTCTTTTGCAGCAACGGGTTAGCGACTTCGTTTGTCTTTTCTTCATAATCAGTAAGAGTTTTGCCTGGAATGCTATCAGAATTTTCCGTACTTATTTGTGAACCGTGACTTATTGCAGCCATGTTACTCCCCTTCTAATTAAAATTTATTTTTAATTAACTACCTGTGAGTGCGACCTATGGGTATTTAGAGGGGTTTTCAATTTTTTTCATGCTTGAAATGGAAAAATTCAAATAAGTATCTATTAGGACGCACTCACAAGTATTAGTATAATGTATAAAATAATTAAAAGTCAATTCCAAAGTCGCAGATAAGTTCGAGCTTCAAACAGGTGGAAAAAAATTTTAGATGAGTAATTATGCCACACAACTTGGATTTGAAATATCCAATCCTACATAATGACTCATGGTTGCTCTTTGGTTTTGAGCTTCTCACCTCAGTTTTTATTTGGAAAATTTTATCAAAAGCAGAGCGTAAAACCCACTCCTTTAGGTCTGACAATTACCCACAAATTATTTTAGACGAAGTTACTGAGTGGAAATTCAGCGATCAATGAAAGTTTTCTCCAATCATCTTTTTTTACTCTCTGTATCTAAGATAACTTGTGGGTAATTGTCAGTCCTTTAGGTGTGGGAGGATGTCAACACTACAACGCTCACAATTTCTTGCTACCGTAGTCAAAAATTTGCTATGCTATCAATAGAGACCGTTAAATTCGGCGAAATTTTTTCACTTTGAATCGGCTTCGGTATACCTCTTGACAAGGATCTAAAAAATGCACTATCTTTGCTTCATTTTCTTCCTTATTACAACCATGAATGCATTAGCTCATCAACCGCAAGCAGCACTTAATCGGCTCATCGATGGCAATAAGCGCTATGTCACCGATCGGTTAAAACACCCCAATCGAACAAGTGAAAGCCGCAAAGCTGTTGCCCAACAACAAAAGCCATTTGCTGCCATTCTCAGCTGCGCCGACTCGCGAGTAGCTCCTGAAATTGTCTTTGACCAGGGGATTGGCGATCTTTTCGTCGTTCGCATTGCTGGCAATGTTGCTGGATCTCTTGAACTTGAAAGCCTTCAGTTTGCTGTAGAAAACTTAGGCTCAATAGTGGTTGTGGTTCTAGGGCATAAAAATTGCGGCGCTGTTCATGCCGTTGTCAATGGTCAAATCAAAGATATTCCGAAAATTGCACACCTTATCGACCCCGCTATTAAAGGGGTAAAAAAAGGGCAGCCCGATACACTAGATCGCGCAGTCCAAGCTAATGTTGAGCATGTTGTCAATCAACTCAAGCAAGCGCCCTTTCTCGCCCCTTTACTGAAGGGAAATGGTGTTGCTCTTGTAGGGGGCGTTTACCACTTAGAAACAGGAAAAGTAGACTTTCTTTGACCCCTTCCTACACGTCAACTACTCAACCCCCTAAAGGGGGTGAGCTTGTAGCTCCGAGTTGACCAGCTTAAGTCTCGTTAGAGACTACGTTAGGAGCGAATAGATAGGCACCCTGGAATACTTCACCAGTTCCAGTCTCTGCGGCAAGCGATTAAACAGGTTGAGTGAGTTAGGTCAGTGTCGTTTGCAAACAAACCGCCCCATAACATTAGCGAGGTGAGCATTACTGGCCTTTGGCCAAGGAAGGTAACGATTATTCAAAGAGTATTTGTACTCAGCAAAAACAAAA
>JBCCHO010000055.1:0-10647 GCA_039028715.1 Chlamydiota bacterium
AAATTTGGAGCATCTGTTTTCCGAGATTCCAAGGAGCTCTTTTGGAAATGGTTACAACCATTCCCTGCAAGATCTCCTTGAAATCTCGAAAAACATCTTGCTCAACTTTTTAGCAGAGCTTGTGAGAAATACGGGCTAGAGAGGCTCCCCGCAAGATTCCATTTCGAGCGCGGGAAGCCTCAAGAGCGAGCGCAATCACAACAGCGCTGACTAGACTGACAACAGAAACAGGGTTCTCGTGAATGAAAAACAACGGGATTTTCTACCACGGAGAAAAGGCACTGGCGTCATTTACCAGCTAACTGGGGCAAACTTTCATCAAGACTAGAGCTTTTTACGATCTGAGATTGTACCCACTGACACCAATCATCCCATGTCTGGTGATGATTAGCGATAAAATCGTCTGTCATTGCAATCAAATCATTGATTTGCGTGTAGTCATCTAAAGCGACCGACTGTGGCAACACAAAATCGAGTTTAATAAAAGAGTTGCCCAAAAGCTTTTGATTGAGCGCTTCTGGAATTTGATCGGTCACATCGCCCATTAAGGGAAGCAGTTTCGGTGCCCATTCTCCCTTTCCCCAATCGACATCGTGTTCAATCGCCTTTTCAGTATACCCCGTTCCCATTGACAATACCGTGATTTTGCTCACATCTAGCGCGGCAAAGTCAAGCACATCACAAACAGCTGCTAGCGATGGATCTTTCATTCCAATACCTCCATCGACACAACCTTGATAAGAGGGGAAAAAAGTCGGCGCAGCTGTTGATCTAAGTAAGGCATCG
Source organism: Chlamydiota bacterium (assembly GCA_039028715.1). Taxonomy (GTDB): domain Bacteria; phylum Chlamydiota; class Chlamydiia; order Chlamydiales; family Simkaniaceae; genus JBCCHO01. The sequence continues at coordinate 787 of JBCCHO010000055.1, forward strand.
ATGATTTTAATCTGCTTGCCTTCTTCAGTAAAATTTTCCATGACTTCAGCTGCCCACCGTTTCTTTTTGGGATCGCATAGGCGCGTTGTTGGAATTACAACTTTTTTTGGAAGATCGCCGAGACAAGAGTCTTCGCTATACCCAATCGAGCTCAACAGCGAGCTTAAACTTTTCCTCAACCTTTCATGGCTGTACTTGGGTAGGATTAAATGTGGATCGCGGGGATTTGAAAACACATCTTCGCTCATTTCCTTGTAATCTTGTAGCAGTTGCTCTAGATCTATTCCTCCCGCAAGTAAAACGGCGATGATTGACCCCGTAGATGTCCCAGCATAAACACCAATGTCTCGATTGGGATTCAGCCCCGTTGCTTGCTGTAATCTGACTAGCATCTCCAACGTTACAACACCGCGCACTCCGCCACCATCTAACGCTAAAACTGTCGTCGCTTGATCGAGCGCAGTTGCCGATAAACAACAGCTCATTAAGACAAAAAATGATGCGATAAATCTCCTAAACATGTATTCCTCCTGAAAAATTTAAAACCAAAGATTGGACAATGCTAGCAGTATAAGGGAAAATTTTATTCTTTGCCAAAAAAATAGTGTTGCTCACTTGACCCGTATTTCTCACAAGCTCTGCTAAAAAGCTTAAGCAAGATGTTTTCGAGATTTCTAAGAAATACTCGGAAAACAGTGGCTCCAAATTTTTCCAGAGCCTTGTGAGAAATGCGGATTGAGGTTTTTACCCCGGGTTTCTCACAAGCTCTGCAACAAGGTTGGGTTTAAACCCAACCTTACGCCTGATGATGGCTCATCTAAAATTCTCTTTTTCCACCTGCCATCTGAGCAATCGTAAGACGTGGGCTTGGGTTTTAAAACATTCGCCGATAAGTGCATAAAAACTTGGTATCGTTTATGCTCATCATCTTTCTATCAAGCCACAAAATCGAGGAACTTTCCTTATGGATGAACTTAGACCTAAACATCTTTTTATTTTTATCCCGCTCTGTATTCTCGCTGTCATTTTCTTTTTTGGCATTTATACTGTGAAGAGCGGCAATGCTGGCATTCTGTCTACATTTGGTAAATACAACACAGATGTTCAAACACCAGGACTCCATTTTAAAATTCCCTTTATCCAGCAAGTGCATATCATGGATATAAAAATGCAAACGGTCAACTACCAGGGAGAAAGAGAAAAAAACGTTCGCGAAGGATTAATTACAAAACCAAAAATCGTCGTTCTCGATAGCAAAAACCTCGCGATCGGCATTGAGATCACGATTCAGTTTTCCCCTGTTCCGAAAGACTCTGAACGCATTCTCGTCAAGTACGGGCAAAACTATTTTGAAAAATTGATCAACCCCATTGTTCGCGATGTCGTGCGCAACGTCACGGGCCAATACCAAGCTGAAGAAATCGCCATTAAACGCACCTCTATTGGAAGCGAAATTGAACTAAGCTTGCGAGATAAATTCAATGACCTGCCGTTTTTTCTCCACGCCGTTCAAATCCGCAACATCGAGTTGCCTCAAATTGTTCGCAAGAAAATTGAAGAAGTGCAGCTAGCTAAGCAAGAAGAGCAACGCCTGGCAATGATTGAAAAACAGGCCGCTAAAAACCAACTCATCAAGTCGATCGAAGCAGAAACAAAACTGATCGAAGTCACAACGCAAGCAAAGGCCGATGCGGAAAAGCAACGGATCGCCGCCGACGCCAAGGCTTACCAAATTATCAAAGAAGCCGAAGCTGCCGCTTGCGCTAACAAAGAAATCGCCGCTTCGATCACACCGCAGCTTATCGAATACCAAACCATCAAACAATGGAGTGGAGAATACCCAACAACTTTGCTCGGGGGAAGCCAATCAGGTGTTTTACTTCAATTGCCTAACCTCAATCAAAAAGCGCTTTCTTCAGCCACCGACTGACTTTGTCGCCTCTTTTTCGCTTGCGCTAGCGCGGGCGAAAAGAGCGCGCCTCGACAGCTTCGGCAATCTGATTTCCCATGATCAGCGCTTTAATTGCTACGGGAAAAGTAATGGAAAAAAAAGTCGCCCTCATTCCGCGCGCGCGTTGTGCTTCTTTCACTTGCTTTGTGAGTAGCATTAAGGAGGGAATGAGTCGCAAAGTCAGCGAAAAGGCCAGGCTGATCTTATCAACGGCAATCCAGCGCGCAAAGGGGCGCAACAGCTTTTCCAATTTCGCCACCATATCAGAAAGGCGCGTCGTGAGTGTGAGCAACGAAGCAGCCAATAGCAAAGTCACAAACCGAAGCACAATTGCCACTGCGGTCATCCAATCGGCAATGACCACTTGAACCATAAAAATGATCGTCACAACAGCTGTCAGCGAGCGCAGCTGTTTTAAGATCGTTGAAAGCGGAATTTTTGCAACGAAATAAAAGCTGGCAATGAACGCGCAAGCGCACAAGAGAATAACAGGAGATTTCATTGCAAAAAGGGTTGCGCTTAAGAGCAACAAGATGCTGAGTTTTAGCCCAGGCCCAAGGCGGTGGAGCACAGAGGATCGATGACAGTAAAGACTTAGCATCGGTTACCCTCCACAAGCCAATGTGTCTCGAAAAGCCGCGCCATACTTTTCCATTGCCAGTTTCGGTTTGTCATCGATAAAAACTTTGCCTGCGTGCAGCCCAATGACTCGGTCAAAATCTTGTAAGAGCTCGAGTTGATGTGTTGCTATGATCACTTGCTGATCCATCGCTGCAAGCGCCGCTACAAGGCGCTCTTTTTGCTGCCAATCTAAAAGCGCTGTCGGCTCATCTAAAAGAATATGAGTTGGCGCTGTGATTGCCACTCCAAGCAAAGCGACCATTTGTTTTTCACCGGCGCTTAGCTGGTGTGTCAATCGGTGCCGCAACGCCTCGAGTTGGTATTGCTTTAATAGCGCCTCGACTTGACTGCGCACAACTTGCTTACTAAAGCCGCGCTGCTTAAGTCCAAATGCTAAATCCTCTTCAACTGTCGGGTAAAGAATTTGGTGGTCAGGGTTTTGAAAGACAAATCCGACCCGCTGCCGCACGCTAGCTGTTGCTTTTTGCGTATCGAAACCATCGACAACAACGCGCCCGGTTGTCGGAAGCTCTAGCCCATTGATGAGCCGCATTAGTGTCGTTTTTCCCGACCCATTAAGCCCAATGATGCCGATCCTCGGTTCTGGCAAATCGAGAGTCACTTGGCTGAGAATTGATCGCCCATCGATAACAAGATCAACAGCTTTGATAAGTAGGCTAAACTTCATGGCTCACAAGGTGATATTGATTCACTTTCACAACAATTAGAGCAGCTAATCCAGCTTTGACTAAATCACCAATCAAAAAAATCATTGCTCCGATAAAAGCTTTCGACAGCGGCAACGAAGTGACAATAGCTATCCATAAAATGCCTCCGGGATAAAGGGTGACAACTCCCCCTAAAATGCAACAGATCAATGCATAGATAAAGCGGACCTGCATCGCCCGCCGCTCAATCAACCATCCAGTAACAAAAGCCGTTGCTATCCAACCGATCAGAAAGCCACCACCAGGCCCAAAAAAGACGCTTAAGCCACCGCGCCCGCCAGCTAACAAAGGAAGCCCGACTGCAACACACGCCAAGAAAAGCACCACCGCCAACGACCCCCTCTTAGACCCGATAATCCCGCCAGCTAGCATCGGACCAATAGATTGAGCGGTGACCGGCACTCCGAGAACAGGAATCATCATTGGCGGAATCAAACTCAATGTCGCCATAAACGCTGCAAAAAGAGAAATATAAACGCTATCTTTTGTTTGCAACACCCTCTCCAGCGTATTTTTTAAAATCAACGTGGCTGCGCACGGATGCGTATGCTTCCCCAAGGATTGTCTGCTTGAAATTCGACTGACAATAGTCTTCAAACTGCGCCGCTGTTTTTAGCCATGCCCCGGCAAGTTCCGGCCGATTCAAATAGCCAAAAGCTTGCGAGTTAAGCAAGGCAATCTCATGCGACGGGTTAATGGCATAAATATCTCGCGCATGCTCTGCTATTAATGCATAGTTTTTGTGCTCAAAGGCCAATTTGCAGAGCAAACACTTTCCCTTTTTTAACCGACTTTGATCGGCTTGCATCAACAAGTTATAAGATTTCTGGCTGTCATCTTCATCAAAATAGACCTGAGCAAGCGATTCAATAGCGGCATGCTTGATCTGGGGATCTTTCGACCGCACGAGCTTTTTCAAAATAGCTTTTGCTCGATCCAATTCGCGATTTTTAATCGCTTCAACTCCTTTAAGGTATTGGCTAAAGGGGTTGTCTGCAGGTGTTGGCCTACTGAATCTTTTATTTGCGCGCAACATCTGAAAATTTTGCCATCCATAAAATAACAGGAAACTACCGAAAATAAACATGCTTTGATGGAAAAAATAATAATAGGCCCCAGCTGCTGCCACAATACAGCCAATAGTCAATGTCGCTCGGCATCCTGCATAACCAAATTTTTGCTCTAGCGCGTGGTACAATAGCCGACCACCGTCAAGTGGAAGCACGGGGAGTAAATTAAAGACCAGCCAAACTGTATTAATATAACGCATGAAGTAAAGAAAAACGTAAAAATAGTGGTCGAATAAACCTGACTTAAGGAGCAAATGGGAAAGTAAAGCCAATAGCCCGGTGAACAGCGGCCCGTTCAACGTGATAAGAAACCTTTGCTTCGCCGTCATTTTCGAACCGCTATACTCTGCTCGCCCGCCAAAAGCTTCTAAAGTGACCGTGGGAGAAGCGCCAAAGCAACGCGCAGTTAAAGCATGACCATACTCGTGAGCAAAAATGCTGAAAAAAACGCCGAACGCAATAAGAAAGCCCAAAATAACATTTGGCGGCGAGCAGACATAAACAAAAAACAACAAAAAAAACCAAAAGCCCGGGTGAATAAAAACGGGCATATTTAAAAATTTAAATTTCAACTAACTTCTCCTTAAACCTATTGCTCCGAGACTATCCTTAAGTAATTCAATAAAAGAGTCCGGGACTGGGATCGTTTGGTGCGTGTCTTTTTCAATTGTAGCATGAATAATCGTCGTTGACCCGACCCTTTTTTCTTCAAAAAAAAAGAGAGATTCATGAGTAAAAGATTTCTTCCCTATCTCTCTGACTTGCCAACGGATTTCGAGTTCTTGACCTAAGGTGATTGGAGCAAAAAAATCAGCTTTAGTATGTACAATAGGAAACAAAAAATTTTTCTTGGTTATTATGTCTTGTAATTGCACCTTTTTAGAGCGCAAGTAAGCTTCAAAAGCTTCTAGTCCCATTTCCAGCTGACTAGTAAAATAAATCACTCCTGTCGCGTCAGTATCGCGCATGTGGACAACTCTTTTGTATAAAAACATGGCGTTCCTTTTAAAACCCTCTTTTTCCAGACAACTTAGCTTTGAATTTTAAATAAAGATAGCGTTTTTTTAAATCCTTTTAAAAAGTCGCGATCAAAAAAGCTGTTAACATTTTTTTTCAAGCTCCAAGAAACTATCCCCTCTCCCCTTCAAAAAAAAGTTTTTCTGAGTTTTTTGAAAAATCTCAAAAAGACCGCATCTCAATTGTCGAAAATAGGCCGCTCTTCTATAATGGGAGTGTTGTCTGCTGGAAATTTTTGGGGCCGAATTTGCGATTTTTTCAAAAATTTAATCTAGCCCGCAACACCTCTATCATTATCTCTTCACCTCCAGAGAGGTTTTAAACCTATGGCAAAGGCGAACCACACTCAAAAAGTTTTTCAGCTACCTGGAAATGATCTAACAGCTCAAAAAGAGTCCAAGGGTATCCCTGAAGCCGACCCATTAGCGCCCAACTTAGTAGAGAAGCAAAAAAGCGATTTCCTAGGCAACCTTCTGCTGAAAAAAGGAGAGCTTTGCTTGTTAAATAAAGACCTTTCCGGACTTTATTTTTTCGAAATGGCTTCTCGGCTCGATCCCGAAAATGCCGCTCTTTGCTACCAACAAGGCCTTGCTCTTCTCGAATATGGCAGTGAAAAGGGAAAAGAAGAGGGGCTCAAGCTCGCTTGCAAAAGCTTCAAAAAAGCTTCTTCTCTTAATCCCCACCTTTTCGACGCCTGGCATCAATGGGGGTACACGCTTTATTTACTCGGAGTCCGCAAAAAAGAGCCGGCCTACTTTTTCCATGCACAACAAAAATATAACCGAGCCCTGGCGCTGAAGGAAAACCAAAACGTCGACAGTATCGCCGATTTGTATGAAAACTATGGCGATATTTGGGTTTTGATTGCTCAAAAGTCAAGCGAACCTGCCGATCTTTGTTCAGCGCTCAATGCTTACGATACAGCGACAACTTATCGCGAACAGAACACCTTTTCTTTTTGGGTCCGCTACGGCAATGCCGCTCTTAAGGTTGCGAAACAGACAAGCCAGACCAAGTTTTTGCTCAAGGCCATCGGCTGCTATAAAAATGCGCTAACGCTTTCAGCTTCCTCTGCAACAGGATGGCAATGCTTGGGTCAAGCCATTCACGCTCTTTACCTATCCACATTCGACGATGATCACTACAACCAAGCCAATGAATGTTTTGCCCTTGCAGCGCAACTAAGCTCAAAAAGCCCCGGTTTGTGGTATCAGTGGGCATCGCTTCTATTCGATGCCGGGCTATCTCTTCAAGACAGTAGCAAATTGCGCATCTGCATTGAAAAATGCCATCGCGGCATTCAGATTGAATCTAACCAGCTGCCTCTTATTACTCTCTGGGCTCAGGCCCTGGCAAAGTTAGGCGCCTTAACCGAAGCGCTGCCATTGATCGAAGAGGCGCATAATAAAACGCAAGAGCTTGAAGCAAATGGAGGAACACAAAAAGACGTTTTCTATTTAGAGGGCATCATTGCCATGGCAAGGGGAAGTTACTTTCAAGACCCCGACTACTACTATCAAGCATCGGAAAAGTTCCAAGAGTTGCTCAGCCAAGACCGCACCGATCACTCACTATGGCATGCTATGGCTCAAAGCTTTCTAGCTGCAGCTCAACTCGACGGCGATAGCTCTAGTTTTCAGTGTGCATGCCGGTTTTTTAAGCGGGCTATCGACCTGAACTCGAAATTAAACTACCACTATGACTATGGCCTCTGTCTGACAAAATATGGCGAGCTATTGCAAGACACCCAGCTAGTAGAACAAGCCGTTAACCAACTGCAATACGCGATAAAACACCAACAAAATGCCGCTTACGTCTACCCCAACTGGCTCTTTGAGTATGCCTATGCACTCGACTTGATGGGCGATCTTACTGAAAATGAGTCTTACTATATAAAGGCATTAGAAATTTCTCTTCATATTCTCTCTTTGGAGCCTAAATTTCCGGGAATTCACCACCAATTAGCGTTAATTCACAGCCATTATGCACAGCTTATCAGTAGTTTAGATTTTTTTAATCGGGCCTTTCATCACTACCAAATCGCTTACCGACAAGATAAAGAAAACGACCAAATGATTCTCGACTGGGCGATTACCCTAGCTAATTGCGGTGATACTTGTGCTGAATCTTTTGAACAAGCTACTCACTACCTCCAAAAAGCCGAGTACAAAATGATCCAAGCCATTCGTCTGGGCAATACCCACAGCTATTATTCACTGGGCTGCCTTTACTCGTTGATGGGGAACTACGAACAAGCGTTTAAGCTCTTAGAAAAAGCGCACTATTTTGAAGGTTTACCCCCTATCGAAGAGATTCTCGAAGACGATTGGCTGGAAAACCTTCGCGAAAAGCCCCGGTTTCGATTATTTGTCGATCGCCTAAAAGATAAGGTCAATGAATAGAAAGAGAACTTTTGCCGCCTCTTTTGCTGCTTTAAAAGAGGTCAGACTCTTTGTTGTTTTCCTTTGCCTTGCCTGCTTGAGCTTTTTGTTCCTCGACCGCCCTCTCGCTACATTCCTTCATCCTCTTTTTCCTTTTTACGCCAGACCGGTTAGAATCTGCTCTCATCTGATCTCTCCCCTTTACCCGTTGCTTTTTGGCTTTGTATTCCTCATCCTCTGGCTAGCCCGCGTCAAAAGCATCCGCATGCGTCCTTTTTTCGAAGTCACTGCCGTACAATTTATTGCTGGCGGCATTGTGCGCCTGCTCAAAGTGATTGTCGCGAGAGCTCGCCCCGATGTCCTTTGGTTACCCGAGCTCAAAAAAAGTCCATTAAATCACCACTTCCACTCTTTTCCTTCAGGTCATACAATGGCTGCGTTTGCTCTTGCAGCAACTCTCGCTCTATTTTATCCTCGCTGCTCCCTTTTATTCTTTGGAGCTGCATTTTGCCTTTCACTCAGCCGCGTGCTACTGCTTGATCACTACTTAAGCGATTTACTCGGCACGGCCGCGCTCGCTATTATTATCGCCCGTTTCGTTCATGAACGGTTGCAAGAAATCGACCCTACAACGCCATCTTTGCACTAAAACCCAGCGCAACTGCATTTCAATTTGATTCGGGATCGCACTTTTTGGTAATCTCGTGAAACAGAAAATTGATCTGAGCAATCAGAAGACACAACTTGGGTTTCAACTTTGGAAGGAGACTTTATGGCTAAGATAAGCGACCAAGAAAACGCCCGTAAATCTACTTATCCCATTCAATCTTTAATACTTAACCGATGGTCACCGCGAGCGATGTCTGGGCAACCGATGAGCGACGAAGAGCTGATGCCGCTATTTGAAGCAGCGCGCTGGGCACCTTCTTCTTTCAACTCGCAACCCTGGCGGTTTATTTACGCCAAAAGAGACACACCTAACTGGGGACCTTTATTTGACCTTCTGCTTGAAGTCAACAAGCAATGGTGCTGCAACGCTGCAGTTCTCGTATTGATCATTTCTCAAAAGCTATTCGAGTCAAATGGTAAACCCTCAGTCACACATAGCTTTGCAACAGGCTCAGCCTGGGAAAACCTGTGCTTAGAAGGCGCAGCTCGTCACTACGTGGTTCATGGAATGGCGGGATTTGACTATGAAAAAGCGCGCAAAGTGTGTCAAGTTCCCGATGATTATCAGGTTGAAGCAATGACTGCTATTGGAAAAAAAGGCAACTTAGCTGCTCTACCTGAAGAGATGCGCAAAAAAGAGCAACCCTCACAGCGCAAGCCATTAAGAGAAATTATCTTCGAAGGGCAGTTTGCACCTTCTTTTGCCAAAAAAAAGAACGCGAGCTCGTAAAAGTACTTATCATTTAGTTTGAAGTCTCTTGGAAAGAGACGTTTTCTAAATAATCAGCACAAGAGCCCGCGCTGCACAGTCGAACAAGATTGCCTTACTCGACTTATTTTATTAATATAGTGAGGCTTAAGCAGACGCTTTAGCTCGACGTCGTCTTCGGCGCCGAGTCGTTTTCTTAGCCGTTGTTTTTTTGCGACTTGCTTTTCTGCGAGTCGTTTTTTTAGCTGCTTTTCTGCGAGTCGTTTTTTTACGAGTTGTCTTCTTAGCCGCCTTTTTTCTAGTCGCCTTTTTTCTAGTCGCTTTTTTACGAGTCGTTTTTTTACGAGTTGTTTTCTTAGCTGCTTTCTTTCTAGTTGATTTTCTGCGAGTTGTCTTTCTTCGAGTTGTTTTCTTAGCCGCTTTCTTTCGAGTTGTCTTTTTACGAGCTGTTTTTCTTCGAGTTGTCTTCTTAGCTACTTTTTTTCTAGTTGTTTTTTTTCGACGAGTTGTTTTTCTAGCAGTTGAACGCTTCGTCGTTTTTCTGCTTCTTCGGGTTGTTTTTCTAGAAGAAGCAGCTTTCCTTCTTCTTTTTACAGGCATGATATCGTGCTCCTTGTTGGAATTCTCTAGTTATCTCTGATGGTTTTTAGGCTTATTTTGGAAGTAAGCCCTAAAACCTTCCTTCACCCTACAATTTTTAATATACAAAATTTAT
>JBCCHO010000056.1:0-10538 GCA_039028715.1 Chlamydiota bacterium
AGACGTTGCGTCTGAAACCTTCAGAAAAAAGTCTGCTTACTTAGCTACTATCTATATCACATTGACAGATATAGAGAAAAGAGGATGATAATATTGTGATTTTAGCTACTTCTTTGCCTATAAAATACGGTGTTTCATTTCACAAGAGCGAAAAAAAGACGTTTGCTACTCAATGCAACTACTATAAAAAAACAACATTTTCTGTTAAACAACTCGGCCTAAAGATGTTGAAAGGCGGTTCGATTGGTGGTGCAGTAGGGGGAATGAGTGCGGCAGTCCTTCCCGTAGGCGCTAGCGCAGCCGCAGCTTTTTTAGGGACCCTTGTCATAGGGTTGCTTATTGTTGTTACAGCTCCCATATCGCTGCCTCTTATTGGAAATATAGCAGAGATGAGGGGAATGTCGATATCGGCGTATTTGTGGCAACAGGCTAAGACAAATGTTGCCGAAGCTGCCAAAGAGGGGCTTGCCTTTAGTTCTTCTGTATTTTTCCCTGCGGTGCTAATAGGGGCCGGCATTGGTGCTGTCCTTGCAGCTGGCCATTATACATGTCAGCTTGCTTATGCGAATTGGCAAGGCGGGGCTGCAAAAGAAGTAGAGCGAAAGCCAGAGAATACCATTGAGCTTATGGAGCTACGTAATGGCGCGAAATAGAGTGCACTCACAGATAGTAGACGCGTTAAACTCTAGCCAAATGAGCTAGTCGAGACTTGTCGCGAGCAACTTTATTTTTTTTATAAACCTTTGTTTTTACCCCTCTATCGAGCAAGCTATAGAGTTGGCTGAGAGCAGCCTTTGTTTCGTCTTGATTCTTGCTAGAAAGAGCGGCTTCAAAAGAACGAGTTGCAGTTCTTATCCGAGATTTAAGCGCGCGATTGTGGTTGCGCTTTACTTGGCTCTGCTTGACGCGCTTTAAGGCCGTCGGAACTTTCTTTTTTGTGGTTTTTTTTGATTCTTGTTGTGCCATAAAAAATAACTAGTGGTAAAAGACATAGCAGGGCTTTCCAGAAAATTTTATTTGGGGCGAAATGCCGCCTCCAAAGCAATTTTTGAGAGAAGCCTTTAGAGATATTGGAAATAATATACCAAGAAGAAGATAATGCGTCAACTGGAGCAAACTCAAGTTGACCTATGGTATCAAAAAGTATTTTTCAAATCTTGCCTTTGATTGCTATTACTGCAGCTCTTTGGATTGGGGGGAGCTTTGGGTTCGATTTATATCGCTACTTTCGCCTTTCTGCTGCGACTTCGGGTGAAATTCAAAGTTGGGAGGTCGAAGAGTATCAACCGGGGAAGTTCGCGATCTGCGTTAACTATCAATTTCAGATTAGAAAGCGCCGCTACAATCAAAAATTCCACTTTTCTAAACCTGTCTACCGGAACCCTTATATCGCTGAGGATCACATCAAGCAGTGGGAGAAGCAGGACTGGAAAGTTTGGTATGATCCCCGCAACCCTACGGTTTCATCGCTACAGAAACTTTTCCCATTTAAGAAAGGAATTCACCTAATTCTTTGTATGAGTGTTGCTGTTTACTTTGTCTGGTTAAAAATGTACATAAAACGGCATTCCTTATAGTCGGGGGAATGTGGAGTTTCGATCGCTTACAGTTTTGGGGTAGGGTTCATGCGACCCATTCCAAGAACTGTAAGTGGTTTAGAATCAATGAGGCGATAAAAATTTGACACGACAAGGAGTGAACTTGGGCTTGGTTTTCAACAGTTCCAGAAAAGAAAAAAACCGCCTTGTATCTTTTCCCCTAAAAAATACCGCTAATCCTGAATTACGCAATTACCTCCCATCAACGTAGTATTCAAGTGAAGAATCGCCTACTTTCCTCTTTTTTATCAGCTGAAGAGCATGGAGCATTGATGGGCAAGCCCCGTTCTGCTCACCTTGTTCAACTAAAAGAACTCCGTTATCGGCGAGAAGTAAAGTCGTGTCGAGTTGACTGAGCAACTCAGAGTACAGTTGACGCCCATAAGGGGGGTCGGCGTAAATAATGGTAAAACGAGCGTTTTCTTTGGCGAGTCTTTTAAGAGCGGTGGCAACATCAATAGTGAGCAGCCGGGCCTGTGATGTCACTTGCAAGTCTGTGATATTTGCGCGAATACAGCGAATAGCAACTTGGCTTTTTTCGACAAAGGTCGCTGTAGCAGCGCCTCGACTCAGCGCCTCGAGCCCCATCGCGCCACTTCCGGCAAAAAGGTCGAGAAAGTGACTGTCTTCTAGGTAAGATTGTAGCGAGTTAAAGACTGCTTGACGCAGTTTTTCTGTGGTAGGGCGCGTTGCTTTCCCTTTAGGAGTAAGCAAGCGCCGGTTTTTCAGTCGACCAGCGGTAATTCTCATCGTGTGGCGCAAGGAAGTGCATAGGGCTTTAAGATTTTTTCGGCTTCTGCAAGAAAGAACGGATCTTCTCGAAGAAGATAGTCATGGTAGCACACATAAGCTTGTTGCTGAGCGAAATTTCTTTCAAGTGATCTTCCTCCTTTTTTTGCATTGCGAAACGAAATGTGCTGCTTGATATTGATCCAGTAATTAGTGCCGCGGCCTTGAAGCAAGAGATCGAAACTGTCTAAGTGGTCGATTGTTCCGTAGATGGTATATGTGCGGTCGCTATAAAGTACGGGAAGAGCATTTGCATTGGGGTAAAAAGCAATGTCTGCAGCGGAAAGGCTTGCAGGTTGAATACAAACCTGAGAGGCAATTGAATTTTCGATGTGTTTAACGAGGATAGCCAACTTGCGCGGAAAAGCTGCATAGGTCGGTGAATACATCAGTTCTCCACTATTAAAAGTGCTAATCAGGTCAAGCATCGCAAGGTTATTTTGCTTGCTTGCGGAAGCTGTGAATAACGAAAATTTGTGGTCACTGTACTTGTAAAGGTCTGCGAAATCTTTGCTATGCGCCTTGATGGTGCTAAGAGAACGCCCATCTGTCATCAAAATAACGACATTGCGCTTATCAGCGGCAAAATAATTCGCAGCGACATTGATAAGCGAGAAAGCATCGTCAAAAGAAAAAAATCCCCGGTACTCTTTTTTTTGCAAAAAACGCCGTGCATAACGGGCAGTTTTTTTACTCCAGGGAATTGGTTTTTCATTCATTACAGTGGCTTTAGCATCGACGACGACAATATTAAATGAGTCGCCAGCACGCAAGTAGTTCAGCGCTTTGGAAACGCCCTCTTTAAAAGCTTTGAAGCGATTGCGGTTGATCGTTCCTGAGCCGTCGATGACGAAGATGAAATTTTGCTCAGGAGAAGGAAAAGAAATATCTTTGTTGGGTTTGATATCCAGGGCGAAGAGATATCCTTTGCGGTTTTTGCATTTTGTGTAGCGCAAGGTGGTTTCAAAGGCATTGGTAAGAGAAAAAGTTTGAAGGTCTGTTGGTGTGGGAAGGGAAGCTAGGTAGCCTCGTGTATAGCGCGCTTTTGTGTTTGTTGATTGGGCGAATTTATCTCGATAACCGGTACTGAGCACCGGTTGTATTAATTGAGGAATCTCTGCAGTACAGTATGCTTTGCGGTAAAGCTGAATCAGCTGCTGATCATTAGACCTAATATCGCCTGTTTTAGGGCCTTTGAGATCTTGGGGTGAAATTGCTAAACCAAAAGCGTCGGCAGCCACTTCTTGCTCTTGTGGAATGGCAAAAAGGGCATCCTTGAAGATAGCAATAAAGTCGTCTAGAGCAAACTGATTTGAGGCTGGATCGGTAAATAACTGGTGATTTCGATGAAGAGAAGCAAGAAAAGCGGTGCTTTTATTTTGGGAAAAAGAAGAAAGCATCGGCAAGTCGAGAAGTGTAAAAGCGATCAAATGCAAGTTGAACAGAGGCTGCTCAAAAGGAGGCAAAGCGATAATTGCTAGCAGTGCGCGCTTTCTTATTGCAGGCTGAGATTTTTGAATATGGTGATTAGAAAGCGATGCTGAAAGAGGTTTTGGCGTGTACAAACTAGATTCCCAGGAAAATCGCGCTAGATAAGGTGGCAAAAAGAGGTGAGAAAGTGGCCAGGTCATGCAGGAAGTCAGGCGGTTGAGCAATAAGTGGCGGGGGCTTGGCTGGTTGTAGTAGAAAAGCGGGGTGTATGTCGACGCAGTAGCTAGTTTGGGAAGGTCTTTTGGTGATAGGGCGATCGATGGTGGTGTGAGGTTCGATTTGCGGTAAGTGAAAGGCGAGGCTGAGGATTGAATGAGCTCAAAAAAAGGAGCAGAGAGAGTGGGACTGGTAAGAGCAATTGACTCCCATCTCGGAGTAGAGAAAATCCGCAGCAGCTCATCATAGAAAAGTGAGGGGGAGAACGAGAATGAGCGTTTTTTAGGTTGGCTAAAGATTCCTTCGGAAAGACTAGGAGCAAAAGTGGAGTAAGCGAGCTGAAGGCGAAAAAGACTTTTTGGAAGCGAAGCAATCAAAAAGGGGGCTTTTGGCAGACAAGTAGCAAAATAAGCCATTTCGAGTTTAGGGAAATGCTTGATTGGCGGACTCGCCGTGTCTAAATCTTGGTAGAAGAGAAGAGGGCGTTTTTCAAAGCGTTGATTTCCCATTGGGAAAGCAGGGTTCAGGGCAACTTTTGCGTGAATAGAGTCAATATCCAAAAATGAAGGCAGAACAGATACTGAGGGCAAAGAAAGATCACACTCAGAGGAGACGGCAAAAGCAAACAAGGTCGGTGAAAAATCAAGTGCAGCATCTGGCTTATCCCAGCCTGTTTCTAGTAAGGGATAGGTAGCTATTTGCTCTTTCTCAACGGTTCTGACTGAGAAAGAAGAAAACAGGACTTTTAACGGTGGGGCGAACAGCCGTTTTAAGTTAAACCGTCTTTTAGCCGTTTGTACTTGGGTTGGACAAAGAGCAATAAAAGGCCTTTGCAAAACGAGCGGAGAAAGGAAGGTTGGCTTGGTGCCAATAGAAAATTGCACAGGTGTGACAGTTGGCCCTGGACAATAAGCAGTCGGCTCGAGATCAGGCAGCAACTTTGGCGCTGGCGCGGTGGTGACTGTTTTACGGGCACTCAAAGAGCAAGGGAAAGAGAAAAGAGCAGGAGATTTTTTGAGGCGCTTAGCTGGGAAAAGGTGGGGGCGTGAAAGTAAAAAATAAGAAACTGCTCGTTGAAAAGTGAATGCGAGGAAAGTGGGCCGATGAAAAAAATAGGCTTGCTTCATGCCAGCGGAAGGAAGTGTATGAGAAAACACTAGTGAAGTGGGCTCGCTGAGGGGGTGGCGTGCAGTAGATAAGGAAAGGAGCGGCTTTGCTTCTGCCATTAAGTTATCAGTGAGAAGAGAGCAATCAAAAGAGAGGAAGGTAAAGTAGAGCTGAGGTTTCTTTGGAGAAAAGTGGGACTGCAGCAGCGGAATGCGGTAACAGCGGTCTTGGTGAGCTAAGGAAGTGTCAATTGGCAGTTGAGGGCGGTGAATGAAGGTATTAACAGCAACAGAAAAAGTAGCGGGAGAAACAAAAAAATGAGACTCAGGAAAAAGAAAGGGCGCAGCCGGTGTTAAAGGCGGCTTAGCAACTATTTGGTTGCTGATAGGAAAAGCAGAAGGAGCGAATAGAAAAGAAGCAGAAGAAAAGGCGTTTTTTTTCGGGGGGAAATAGGGCTTAAAGAGCTTTGGAGGGGGCAGCTCAAGCTGATAAGCTATGCGAGAAGGAGGCGATGAGAAAAAAAAGCTGGGGAACTGTGCATCTGCATAAGAAATTAGAGAAACTTCTTCTAGGGCTGGTTGTTGGGGATCCAAGGTCGAGCTAGTCGCTTTAAATTGGATAGCAAGCGTAAAAGAACGCCACTTGAGTGCTGCTGATCGAGCTAGTGAAAATAGATGCGGGTGGGGAGTAGAAGGCCTCACTGTCAATGAGAGAGAAGCAGGGCTTTGATTAAAAGCGATGATCTGCGCACCAACAAGAGGTGGTAACTTTGGGGGCGCTTGCAGCCCGAGGATAAAAGGTTTCGGAAGCTCTTTTTGAGGTGAAGCTACGGGTTGCTTGATGGGCACTTTTAAAGGAGCAAGCAAAAAAGAGAGCTTTGGCAAAACATGAGACTGTAAGGCGCTTGTCGGTCTTGTTTGGGGTGAACAGGGAATTGTTTTAAAAGGGACGCTAACTTGAGAGAGATTTTTTAGTGAATAGAGGTAGGGTGAAGTAGGTTGAGATAGCGAAGAATAATAGGAGATAGCCAGCGGAGTAAGTGAAGGTACTGGCTCAAGTAAAGGAGAAAAGAACAAGGATGAGTTGGCCTTTAAGGTTGACGAGGTAAACCAAAGGCGATTTGTGGGTTTTAACCCAAAGGCTTTGACTGAGCTCGCGGCAGCAGGAAGCGGAAAGTGTTGGGAGGAGTGATAAAAAGGGCGGGTAGCAGGCTTGCAAAGTGGAAGAGCAAAAGAGGCAACAGAGAAGTTGGGCAAAAGCGGGGGAGAAGCAGTAAAAATAGGGAGGAAAGGAAAGTTAAACTCGACTCGAAGAATGGCATCGGACTCTATCTGAGGGCAATACTTTAAACAGGGCTTTGCGGCCTTTGATTTGATCATTTTGAGGTTGAGTAATTGACGTCGAGAGGAGAGATCAACAACAGGCCTTTCGGAGGGGAGATCTTCAATAATAGGATGAGCGGCGCTAGCTATTGAATAGTTAGTCGGGTTGATCAATAGGAAAGAAAAAAAAGCAGTGACAATGGCTTTGCAGTGGCGCAAGAATAGGCTCATCTGGTTTCAAATCATAAAATCAAGGCGCTTTCAATAAGAATAAAATCAATGATAAGCTGTCAGTGTGTTGATCTTCTCAATACTTCTGAGTACGCGATTAAAAAGAGGCTTTGGAGTATATGTGTTGGTCTTGATCTCATCGTATAGAGCGAGTGCTTTCTCATTAATTTCTTCCATTTCATTCATTTTGTTTTCGTGGCTTTTAGACTTGGCATCTAGGCGAAATTTTTCGGCGCGGATGAATGTCATATAGGCATCAAAAGCTTGTTTTTTTCCTTCACTTTGGTCGATTTCGGTTAAGTAGCTTTGAGTAATGGGGTCATCTTTGGCATTGAAATCTTCTTTCATCCGAATTAAAAAGAAACCGTAGCGCGAGTCTCTTTCTTCTGGTTTAGCGAGGGCGGCGCGGATTTCGGCGTAGGTCAACGCTGCTTCGAGGTGATTTGGAAAGTCAATGCTGCTTTTGCAAATTTGCAAGTCTTTTAAGTCGTTAAAAATTTTGCTGATTTTTGGGTTTGATTCTGTTTTGATCTCTTTATCGATCAGCTGGAATTGAAGCTGGGCTGCTTGCAGTGTAGCTGTGTTGCTGATGACCGTAGGAAAACGTGCAGGAGATTGGTCAATGAAGGCGAAAGTCTCTAAAGCCTCTTCCTTGCGATTGAGTGAAAGATAAGTCAAGGCAAGCTCGAAAAGCGCTTCTTGTGTTCCTTTCCACTCAATTTGGGAAGACCGATTTTGCTGGTTAATCAGTGCCTCTAACAGGGATAATTTTTCTCGGTACTTACCCTGATATCCCAGAACTTTTGCCCACTTAATGCACTCGACTTCGAGCTGGGAATTTTCCACGGTTAAAGGAACTAGCTGATTGTTGACATAAAGGATTGTTTGATACTGCTCACTTGCGCGTTCGACAGCTGTAAAAATTTCAGAGGGAGGATTTTCTCTATAGGCCCCATGTCGGTCAAAGTAGGTAGTTGCTTGATCGTAGTAGTAATTAGCAAGCCAAAGAAGATTTTCCTGTTTAACCGGCACCTCTTTTTCTGCAACAACGGCGTAAAGATGAGCGGCAGCTTGCTTAATGCAAAGGGCGCGTTGCTCGCTATTTTTAAGTGACTCTGCTTCTTCAGCTCCAAATCCAGCGAGTGAAATATAGGCATTAAAAAGCTGTTTGCGGATGGTAGCTGAATTGTAGAGGTTGGGGTTAAGATCAAGTGTTTTTTCAAGGTGCATGCAAAAAGCTGAGTAATTTGATTTTAAGTGACTGTAGCAAAGAGCGGCAATGTAGTGAGCTTCAGCTAAAGCGTCGTTTAGATCAGAAAGAGTTGCTTCTTCTAAAGTTGCTGTAAAAATATGATCCTGGAGTGAGCGGATCGTTTCCTCAAAGTAGTTAAGCTCATAAGAGACTTTAGCATGGAGAATAATGTAGTCGATCCATTCGCGCTCACGAAAAAATTGGCGTTGGCTTAAAACGAGTGTTAAATCTTCGAAAAAGGCTGTTTTGGGATAAAGGGCCTGATTTTCCTCTAAAGATTGCTTATAGCGGTTAACAGCAGCAGATAGAAAGAGTTTCCAAGAAGCCTCTAGACGACTTCCCTCTGGAAATTGTGCGAGGTAAGTTTTGAAAGCGTGATGGCTATCTGCCCACCGCTCATTTTGGTAGGCGAGAAAGCCGTACTCAAACAGAAAGCTTTCTTGATCTTCAAATGCGGGGTAGTCATCTTTAATTTGGCGCAATTTTTCTTCAGCAAGCGCTAAATCCCCCTTTTCTTTTAACATCATTGCGTGCATGAAAAGGGCTTTAGGGATTTCAGAGTCATCGGGGAAAAGAGTGGTCAATCGGTCAAAGCTAGCGTGGAATAGAGCTTCATCATTCAGATAGTGGGCGCAGTTCATTTGGATAAGAAGCGCATTTTTCAATTGGTCACAGGGCTCGCTTTGGGCGGCGATATAGGTTCCCATAGGTCCAATAGCTTCTCGGTATTGATCTAAGGAAAAGTAACTTTTTCCCACAATAAACTGGAACGTAGGTTGGAGGTTATCGGGAACTTGGGGCGCAATTTTTTCCGATAAGCTGATGACCTCCTCGTAGTTTTCTGCTTGAAAAAGAATGATGATCTGGTTGAATAAAGCTTCATTTGCGCGATGACCCTTTAGCGATTGAATGGTCGCAAATGTTTCAGCGGCTTTTGCTGCATTGAATTTGGCTTCAGCTAAAGCGGCTTTAAATAAAAGATCTTCTTTTTGATCGAAGTGCTTTGCCGCTAGCTCGTGATAAGCTCGGGCTGCCTCTTCGTTTTTTTCTAAAATGAACGCGATTTCTGCTAAGGAAAGCTCCTTGGAAGCTTGGTACTCTGGCTTGTCGATTTGGTGATAGTACTTTTGGGCTTCTTGTGCCAATGCTTGCTGAGCTGAAAAATCTTTTTCTTCTAATGAATTCCTAAAAAGCGCTTCAGCCATTAAAAAGAAAAGCTCCTCTCGCCTAGGCTCTAACTCTGGGATCGGTCTTTCGATAAAAGGGCGCGCTTCTTCTGTGAGTTTTTGGAACTGGTTGAGCGCATAGTAGCAGTGGAGCTTATTGACGATGGTTTTTTCAACAACGACAATATCTTCAATGTCGCTATACATCTTTAAAGCGCTTTCAAACTTCTCCTCTTTAAAATAAATCTCTGCGAGGACGCCTTGAAAGTGGCCTTTGAGTTGGCTATCGGGGTATTGATCCATGAACAGCTGAATTTTTTTCTTAACGAGGTCGTAATCTTCATCTTTCCAGAATTCTGCAATCATCCGTTCCATAAACTTTTCTTCATTAGAGGGCTGAGGTAAAGGCGTGGCTGTTGCAGGGGTATCTGCTCCTAGAGAAAAGGTTGTGGTTAAAAGTGCATAAGAAAGGTATGTTGACAATTGCATGAGAGATCTCTTTTTACGCTAGTTATGTGAAATTTTTTTTGATTATACGCAGGACGAGATATTTATCAAACGGATACGCGTAGTTTTTTTGAATCATTCTTTGCAGCCGAGGCTAGTCCTGGCGGAAAAAATAGCTCTGCACGTCTAAAGCGATTGGCCATTGCCTCTCATTTTTTTTGGAAAATAAAGCGTTTCAAAGTAACTTGTGGCAAAAGTTTTTCACACAACTTGGGTTAAAACTTTTTTGAGAGCGAAAAAGGCTGAAAAACAAAAAATGATTTTTCGGATAGCTTCTTGAATCTCTTCGGGAGGTATTCCCCGCAGCTTGCTGCGGGGAGGCCCCATCTTTAGGTTTAATCAACGTATTTTAAGGCATTTAAGCTTAAATATAAAAAATTATGTTTTAAATCAAACTAGCTTGTGTTAATAAGAAGTTTAAAGGAAATAAATATGCTTGAATTGGAATTCAAACTAAGAACCTATCCGAGTAAATTATTTTTTTGAGTTTTTATTCACTTTGAGACTTTAACTTTCGATCACTGCCAAAAGAAATGCGCAAAAAAGCCTGGAAAATCGAAAAAATCGTTGAGTGGGATAGTTTCGTAAAACCTGTGAGTGCGACCTATGGGTATTTAGAGGGATTTTCAATTTTTCTCATGCTTGAAAAAGAAAAATGGACACATACTTGGATAAAGTAGCGGCCATTTTTCCGTTTCAAGCATGAGAAAAAGAAAAATTCAAATCAATATCCATGAACCTATCCGTAAATGAAAATGTTTTTGGTTTTTACCGGGTTTCTAGCAAATTTTTGGAAGCTGATTTGTACACATTGTCCATGAGACAAGGGTAACAAATCAGCTTCCAGAAAGATGCAGAAAGAGTGAAAAGCAAGAAGATTTTCATTTACGGATAGGTTCATAGGTCGCACTCACAGGTA
>JBCCHO010000057.1:0-10306 GCA_039028715.1 Chlamydiota bacterium
AACCCGCATTTCTCACCAGCCTCTGGGAAAGCTTGGAACATCTGTGTTCCCGAATATTCCAAGTGACTCTCTTGGAAATGTTTATGAACATTCCCTGCGAGAGTCACTTGAAATCTCGAAAAAACAGACTGTTCAACCTTCCACGCAGAGCTGGTGAGAAATACGGGTTAAATGTTTTCTAAACTTCATTTCCATGACCACAAATTTGGTTGGTTTTTTGGAAAGAGTTTACGAAAATATTTTTTTTATTCCCTCTTAAAAATCTTCATGGGGAATTGCTGTGGACTACAGAAATAGCTTGTGATTTTGCTGGTTTTTCTGTACAATAAGGAAGAAGGATCAAGTGTGATAAGGGGTCAATGACACGGCGTAATTTTACAGTAAAATCCAAGAAAAATAAAGCAAAAGGTGCGCCACGAGCGATTCGCGATCTACTGCCAGCAGTGCTTCAAACTATCGAACAAAAAGTCGCTCAAAGGCCTGATCAAATCTTAGCATCCTGGTCGACAATCGTCACCCGTGAGATTGCGACAATGACGCGTGCTGTCAGTTTTGAATCAGGTGTGTTGCGCGTTTGCGTGACTCACTCTACTCTTTACAGTTTACTCGTCGAGCACGAAAAAAAGCGGTTGCTTGCTCGATTAAAAAAGAAGTTCCCAGCCGTCGAGATTCGCGATATTGTCTTTCGGATCGGCTAAGGTCTTGGTTCACTCATAGGAATACGTAGGAACATATGACAATGACAAAAGAAAAACAGTCGTCGCAGGATTACACTGCTAGTTCAATCACTGTTTTAGAGGGATTGCAAGCTGTTCGCGAACGCCCTGGGATGTACATCGGCGATACGCAAACAAATGGACTGCATCAGCTGACCTATGAAGTGCTCGATAACTGTATCGATGAAGCGATGGCGGGCTTTTGCGATCGGATTCAATTTACCTTAAATAAAGATGGCTCGGTCACGATTGAAGATAATGGGCGCGGCATTCCGATCGGAAAACATGATCAAGAGTCGAAGAAACAAGGGCGCGAAGTCTCGGCGCTTGAAGTTGTGATGACAATTCTTCACGCCGGTGGTAAGTTCGACAAAGAGACCTATAAGGTATCTGGTGGGTTGCATGGCGTTGGGGTTTCATGTGTTAATGCACTTTCCAAAAAGATGCATGTCGAAGTTAGCAAGGAGGGCACACTCCATGCAATTGATTTTTCTCGCGGTAAAGTGACAAAGCCACTTTATGTGATTGGTAAGACAAAGCAAACTGGTACAAAAGTCACTTTCACTCCCGACGATCAAATTTTCGATTCAGTTGACTTTGACTATAATATTTTGCTCAATCGCCTGCGAGAGCTCGCCTTTCTCACGCGCGGCATTGAGATTGTGTTTCGCGATGAACGGGATCAAGAACACGAAGAAGTCACTTTTAGTTACGAAGGGGGCATCTCTTCATTTGTGTCTTATCTCAATGAAAACAAAACAGCCCTATTTGATCGACCGATTTACGTCGCCGGAACAAAAGAGCTCCATGACGGCCCCGTTGAATTTGAAGTGGCGATGCAGTGGAATGGTAGCTACACCGAATCGATCTACTCGTATGTCAATAATATTGCGACTAAATATGGCGGGACGCATGTCTCTGGCTTTTCAGCGGCGGTTACGCGGACGCTCAATCAATACATCCGCGAAAAGAACCTGCTTAAAAATGCGAAAGTTTCAATCACTGGTGATGATATGCGCGAGGGACTCACAGCTGTGTTATCGATTAAAGTCGCCAATCCGCAGTTTGAAGGCCAGACAAAGCAAAAACTCGGCAATAGCGAGATTGCCTCAGTTGTTCAGCAAATTGTCGGCGAAGAGTTTTCGACGTTCTTAGCTGAAAATCCACAGGTTTCCCGCACAATTGTCGATAAAGCAGTGTTGGCAGCGCAAGCGCGCGAAGCGGCAAAACGGGCGCGCGAGCTGACCCGTAAAACGGCGCTCGATACCAACCGGCTTCCAGGCAAGTTAAGCGATTGTCAAGAAAGTGATCCCGCCAAATGTGAGATCTATATTGTCGAGGGAGATTCGGCTGGTGGCTCGGCAAAAATGGGCCGCGACCGCCGATTTCAAGCAATTTTACCGATCCGCGGTAAGATCCTCAATGTCGAAAAGGCGCGGCTCCAAAAAGTGTTGCAAAATGAAGAAGTGAGGACAATGGTGTCTGCATTTGGTTGCGGAATCGGGAAAGATAACTTCGACATCGATAAACTGCGCTATCACCGGATCATCATTATGACAGATGCCGATGTCGATGGTTCGCATATTCGAACACTGCTGCTCACTTTCTTTTATCGCCACATGCCGGCGTTGATCGAAAACAACTTTGTCTATATTGCGCAGCCACCGCTGTACCGCGTTTCGCGCAAAAAAACGAGCCGCTACATCCACTCTGAACGGGATATGGACGAGTATTTACTCAACTTGAGCATCAGCGATATTTCGCTGCGCCTCGCTTCTGTTAGCGATATGCTCGAAAAAGACGAAGTGAAAACGCTTCTTTACCTGGTCTTGGAAATTGAGCAACTGATTGCCGCGGTTGAGCGGAAGGGAGTTCCCTTTCGCGAGTTTTTAGAGGCGCGTAGTGACGATGGCGACCTTCCGATCGCCCGCGTGCTCATTCGCGGCGAAGAGCGCTTTGTCTATTCGCATGAAGAGCTTTTAGAGCTCAAAGCAGCTAGTGAAGCTGAGCAACGCGCAAAGCGCGAGCAGGAAATCGCCAGTTTAAGTGATGATGAGAAAAAAGAAGCCTTAGCAATCCCTTTTCACCCTAAACCATTGACTATTATCGAGCTGTGCAGTCCGGAAAAGCTCAATCAGCTCAAAGAAAAGCTCGCCTCATTTCACTTTGCCCTCGATCAGTACCTCATCGCAGCGGGAAAACTGCTCGATGTGATTGAAGAAAAAGGAGAAGAAATTCCAGTCTATACGCTCAAAGAGCTTATTGAAATTTTGCGTCAAAATGGGCGCAAAGGTCTTGAAATTCAGCGCTACAAAGGTCTCGGTGAAATGAATGCCGACCAACTATGGGAAACGACGATGGAACCCTCTAAACGGACGCTGATTCAAGTCACCCTTTCCGATGCTGTTGATGCGGACCGGATGTTTACAATGCTTATGGGAGATGAGGTAGCGCCGCGCCGCTCGTTTATTGAAACTCATGCCCTTTCAGTGAAAAACTTAGATATTTAGCAGGAAGACGACTATGTCCTACACAGAAGGTGAAAAGCTGCTGCCGCGTGCTGTCGAAGATGAAATGCAAGAAAGTTACTTGCGTTATTCGCTATCGGTGATCATTTCGCGCGCCTTACCCGATGCTCGCGATGGCCTAAAACCCTCGCAACGGCGCCTGCTCTATGCGATGCGCCAGCTTAACCTAACCCCTCAAGCGAAGCACCGCAAATGCGCCAAAATTTGCGGCGATACTTCGGGTGATTACCATCCCCATGGCGAAACAGTCATTTATCCGACGATGGTGCGGATGGCTCAAGACTGGATCATGCGCTACTGTCTCGTTCAAGGCCAGGGAAACTTTGGTTCGATTGATGGCGATCCACCAGCGGCGATGCGCTATACAGAAGCCCGCTTAACCGCCTCTTCGATTGCGCTGATGGAAGATTTGGAGAAAGAAACTGTCGACTATACTTCTAATTACGATGAAACGAAGAAAGAACCGACTGTTTTTCCAGCAAAATTTCCCAACTTACTTTGTAATGGATCATCTGGTATTGCCGTCGGGATGGCGACCAATATTCCACCGCACAATTTAACAGAGCTGATCAAAGCACTTGAGCTTGTCATCGATAATCCAAAAGCGACGATTGATGAAATTATGGAAGTGATGCCCGCGCCCGATTTCCCAACTGGCGGGGTCATTTGCGGCTATAGCGGCATTCGCGAAGCGTACAAAACAGGGCGTGGCAAGCTGAAATTGCGCGGCGTGCTCCACACAGAAGAGCAAAAAGAGGGCAGCGATCGCCAGCGAATTATCATCGATGAGCTTCCCTACAATGTCAACAAAGCGCGGCTCATCGAACGCATTGCCAATCTGGTCAACGAAAAAACTTTGAAAGGTATTTCCGATATTCGCGATGAATCGGATAAACAGGGCATGCGGATTGCTATTGATCTTAAGCGCGGCGAAGTTTCCGAGGTCACGATCAATCAGCTTTACAAATTCACCGATATGCAGGTGACATTTGGCTGTAATATGCTCGCCCTTGATCGAGGATTGCCCCGTGTGATGACGATCAAGCAGCTGCTCGCTGTTTGGGTCGATCATCGCATTGAAGTGATCCGAGCGCGCACGCGATTTGAACTAAGTAAAGCTGAAGCGCGAGCCCACATTCTAGAAGGATATCTCAAAGCGCTCGATCATCTCGATGCCGTTGTCAAATTGATTCGCAGTAGCAAAGATAAAGCTGAAGCGAAAAGCGCACTTATCGAGCACTACGAATTGACTGACCGCCAAGCAACAGCTGTGTTAGAACTGCGTTTGTATCAACTCACTGGACTTGAACGGGGCAAAGTTGAAGAAGAATACCGCGACTTGCAGGCGAAGATTGCCCATTACCGCGCCGTTTTAGCAAGTGAAGATCTTGTTCGCGATATCATTAAAGACGAACTTAACACCATGCGCAAGTTCGACAAATCGGGGCGACGCACGCAAATCGTGCCGGCGGAAGAAGAGTTTGCAATGGAAGATCTCATCGCCGATGAAACTGTGATTATCACTATTTCGCACGACGATTATATCAAGCGGATGCCAGTCACGATGTTCCGCCAACAGCGCCGCGGAGGGCAAGGAGTCATTGGGTTCGACGCTAAGAAGGAAAACGACGGGCTCAAGGACCTCTACGTCGCATCGACACATGAATGTTTAATGATCTTTACCAACTTCGGCCGTTGTTACTGGGTCAAAGTGTGGCAGCTGCCCGAAGTCGGGCGGCGGTCGAAGGGAAAACCGCTGATCAATCTGCTCGAAGGGATTCAAGACGGGGAGCGGATTGCCGCCGTCCTTAGAGTGCGCGACTTTAATCAGGCAGAAACCTCAATTTTGCTCGCAACAAAACGGGGCGTTGTCAAAAAAAGCGCGCTCGATCTATTCAGCGCGCCAAGACGCAAAGGAGTTTATGCGATCAACATCGATGACGGCGATGAAGTCATCGATGCCCACTTGGTACACAAAGAAGATCAAATCATGCTCTTTACGCGCGAAGGAATGGCCGTGCGCTTTGACGAGTCACAGGTGCGCAGCATTGGGCGCGTTGCACGCGGTGTGCGTGGGGCCAAGCTCAAAAACGAAGCCGACCAAGTCGTTTCTTGCGAAGTGATCACTGGCGATGAAACTGTTCTCGTGATTTGCGAGAATGGATATGGCAAGCGCTCTAGCGTTCAATCGTTTCGCCAAACCAATCGCGGCGGCGTTGGCGTGCGCTCGATCATCACGAGCAAGCGCAACGGCCCTGTGGTCGGCGCGCTGGCGGTGACCGATAAAGACAATATTATTCTCATGACAAAAAGTGGGCACACGCTCCGGCTCGGTATGGAAGATTTGCGCGTCATGGGGCGGTCGACGCAAGGAGTCAAAGTGGTCGAGTTAAAAAAAGGAGAAGACGTGGTCATTGCGGTGCAAAAAATCGAGCTGATTGAAGACAAAGAAAGCAATGACAGTCTCCAAAAAGGGAAATAGACAAGGTCTATTCATTACCTTTGAAGGGGGAGAAGGATCGGGCAAAACAACGGTGCTCAAGCAGGTCGATGCCATATTAAAAAAAGAAGCGATTGCAACGACAGCGACCCGCGAGCCAGGAGGCACTTTATTAGGCGAGCAGATTCGAGCGCTGCTACTTGAAAAAACAGAGGTTCCGATTGCCAAAAGAGCTGAACTGTTTCTTTTTTTAGCAGCTAGAGCTCAAAACGTCGCCGAAGTGATTGTCCCGGCACTTGAAGAACAAGCGGTTGTCTTGTGTGATCGCTTTACCGACTCGACATTGGCCTATCAAGGCAATAATTCCGAAATGTTACAGTGCTGTCTCGTAGCGACTGCAGGCTTGGAGCCAGACTTAACTCTTTTCTTTGACATCGATCCCGCACTTGGACTAAAAAGAGCAAGACAAGCGGGGAAGGTAAGCCCCGATCGGATGGAGCAGCGCGCTCTTGACTTTCACCTAAGCGTGCGCACAGCTTTTTTGCAGCTTGCCAAGCAATACCCGGAGCGATTTTTTACCTTAGACGCGTCATTGCCGCTCGACACTGTGGTCAATCACGCGCTTGAGATCATCAGAGAAGCTCTTGCAAAAGTTTCTTTAGGTTAACAAAGGCCGTATTTATGCGCGAATTAGAAAACATTCCCGGCAATGCCCACATTAAAGAGAAGCTAAAAAGTCTGCTGCAGCAAAAAGAGCTGCCGAGTCCGCTTCTCTTTGTCGGACCCCGCGGCGTTGGCAAAGAGATTTTTGCCCGTGCTTTTGGCCAAGCGCTATTGGCGAAGAAACAATCAACAGCGGCGATACGTATCAACTTGCGCCAATTTGAGCCTACTGGAAAAGCTATTGGTTATCCGATCGAACAAATTAAAGAGGCGATCAAAGTCATTTTAGCGCCCCCTTTTGAGGCTGATCGCAAGGTCATCATGATCAGCCAAGCTGAGCTGATGTCGCCAGTTAGCGCGAATGCCCTGCTAAAAACACTAGAAGAGCCGCCAGCGCACAGCACGATTTTGCTCACTTCATCCAAAAAGAAAGCACTTCTGCCCACGCTTGTGTCGCGCTGCTTCGAGCTTTCTTTTTACCCAATTGCAGACGAGGAGCTGTGCGCTTATCTTGAGCAAGAACACGGCAAATCAGCAGCAGAAGCGCGCCGGATTAGTTTCTTAGCTCATGGCGAGCTCACGCGCGCCAGCGCACTTGCAGCAGATGGCGAGCAGGCTTTTTTTGACCTCATAGCGGCGATTGGTTGTGCGCTGATCGCCAAAGATAGCCTAGCGCTGCAGCCACTTTTGCTCGAACTCGATAAGTTGGTTGCAACTGAGCCGGTCGCTCACCGTATGGAGCGGCGCGAAGAAGCTTGCTTTGCACTTTTTTACTGGTACCGCGACCTGGAGCTGCTTCAAATCAAGCAAGAAAAGGCTGAGCTCTTTTTTTACGATCACCGCAAGCAGTTAAGTCAGTGTCTGTCTCTTCCCCGTCCTTCACTCGATGAGGTAGGAGAGAAAATGGAAAAAATCTACCAAGCACTTCAGCTTCACATCAAACTTTCCCATGCGCTGGATATTTTGTCCTACTTTTAACCCAAGTTTACCCTTATAGAGGCTCCCCCGCAAAATTCCATTTCGAGTGAAATTCGCGCTTTTGTCCTTATTACTTGAATTTGTTAAAAAAAATCATGGAGAAAAAGAAGAAAAAGAAATAAGAAGTATTTCAATCGAATTTTTGAAAGATAATGGTTATATAAATAAAAAACATGAAATAGAAGATGGATATGAATGTGAGATTAAAGAAGAACTAAACTTCAACAAAAATTCATCTTTATTTTGTGATTTATTAACAGTTAAATGCAATTCTGAATTAGAAGGATATTTAGATAACAAGGAAAATAACGATGTAAATGAAATTATTGAAAATATTTTAAATCCGGCATTAGAAAGTTATATGAAAATTGATGATGAACTTATACTGTTAGATGAGTTGGTGCCCTTGAGAAAAGATAGACAAAAAAACATATATCCACATTATAATAATATTAGAGATAGTTTAATAAAAATTAACTCATCTTTAATAAAAACCAATAAATACAAGAAAAAAGTAAGTCATTTTCGAAATATAATTAAAAAAGAAATAGAAAATCGCATTATACCTACATGGAATGGGAATGAAAACAAAAACAAAATTTTAGATAATTTGCTAAAAACTTATTTACCATTAACAGAAGATGAATTAGGTTCACAAAAAGATTTACTAAATAAAAAGTTAAAAGAAGTTAAAAAAAACTGAAAGATTCTAGTCCTAAATGTCAGCAAGATAGCAACAAGAATCGACAGCACAGATTAACTACGGCCTTAAACGACTTAAAAAACCATAATCCTTTCAGGCGCAATTTGGGTTTAAAATAGAACCTACTTTTTCAACATCTTGAATCAATGTATTCCAAGATGTTATCCACCTTATTTCCCTTTTTTTTTGATTCCATATATAGCAAACAATTTTCTCCTGGATTCGCGAAATCCATGACTCAGGAGCGGTAAAGAAAACCTGGTTTGTTTCTACAGGATAGCTCAAACTTAATTGAGGATTTGCTTCAATAAGAAGGCCGAGTTCTTTTGCTCTTTGATTTGCCTGGGTTGCGCAATCTTTCCATAATCCTTTTTCGAAAAAAGAGATGTATTGCGCCGATATGTAACGCGTTTTCGAAAAAAGTTGCAATGTTTGCTTATGCAAATGATCGCTCCCATGATATAGATTAGGATTAAGAACAAGAACAGCTTCAGCAGCCAAACAGCCGTTTTTTGTTCCTCCAATACAAACTAAATCTGGGTGCGCTGCATGAATCATTTTTTGAAGAGAAACTTGCAAGCTTATTGCGGCGTTATAGATCCGACACCCATCTATATGAAGCAAAAGATGTTCTTCCTGGCATAGTTGTGCTAAAGAACGAAGTTCATTGAGAGTGTAAATTGTTCCTATTTCTGTTGGCTGGGTAATTGATAAGACTCTTGGAAAAGTTCCGTGTTTTCCAAAAGCTTTTTCGCTTTGCAATCTATCCATAACCGCTTCGCGACTAATTTTACCTTTTTCATGTGGAACAGTTAATAGTTTACAGCCAATCAAAGCCTCAGCTGCTCCAGATTCTTGATATTGGATATGAGCAATATCGCTACAAATAATCGATTCATGCCTGGCGATAGCAAGCCGAAGCGCAAAAACATTAGCACCAGTCCCAGTTGGCACAATAAAAACCTTACAGTCTACATCAAAAGCTCTTTGAATTTGTCTTTCAGCCTCCGCTGTCCATTTATCAGATCCATAAGGCTCGGAATACCCATTGTTTGCTTCAATAACACTTTGTAGGATAGCAGGGTGGGCCGGCGCCCAGTTGTCACTAGCCAGGTAAATATGACTTCGATTCATAGAACCTCCAAAGCACGGATACCCCTTCCTTTAGCGGGGAGAGGAAGTGCTGGTTTGCTTTTTTTGAAAGAAAATGTGTATCCCAAGGATTGCTGCATTAGAACACAATGTTTTGCACTGATCCCATCCACCTTGACATTTGGCGTCTTCAGACAGAAACGACCATTAGAGCGCACAGCAAGGGTTCCAAAATAGGTGCCTTGATTTTGCCCTTTCGGAACAATCGCTTTGACAAAGTCACCTGTTTTGAACCCTCTGACCACTTTTTGCGATTTTGCTTTTGTTCGAGGGAAGCCAAATTTATCTGACAGACACATTTGCCTTGACCCTCTACCTACCGCTTCTCCAACACAAGCTGCATCTATCCAATGGTCTTTCGGAAAGTTGTTTTGGATGCGATTGAACTTTGTTTTTCCTCCCGTCGAAAATTCTATGGGAAGAGACAAAGACTTCAGCCTGTTGCCGATCTCAAACCGAATACTGTTGATTGCAACAGCGTTTTTAAGCGGTTTTCTTGCTCCTGAAAAGATTTTGGCTTGTTTTTTCGGGTCTTTAAGGAAGTCGGCAAGAGATTGAGAGCCTTTCTTTTGGTTGCATGCATGACACGAAAGAGTGAGATTAGAGACTCGGTCTGATCCTCCTTTTGATCTCGCAACGATACGGTCGATCTCCAAAGGAGCGTCTTTTTTGTTGCAGTATGCGCAACACCTACCCCACTTTTCCAACAGGTATTCTCTTATTTCGAAACCAAACAGCGTGTAACTTGGAGGTAGACCCTCCTTTCGGATCGTGATGACTCTTGGAGTTTTTAATGTATTCCCTGATGTAGCGATAGACTGTAGACTCCGGTAGGCTTAGAAAGTCTGCAATTTCTACAGCTTCTCTTCCTCTATCCCATGCAAGAATCACACAAAGACGTTTGTACTCATCCACGCCCTTTGTTATCTTCAGCCGCGTTTTAAGGCGTATTTTTTCTTTGGGTGATATCTTGCTCATGTTGTAATATCTTACACATTCAAGTATTTTTTTCACTTTGAATCGTTACGGGTATATACCGAAGACGATTCAAAATGCAAAAAGGTCGGTGATTTGGCGCGGCTATTTTGATCGACTTTTTTCCTGGGTTCTTATCCGGCAGGTGGAT
>JBCCHO010000058.1:0-10235 GCA_039028715.1 Chlamydiota bacterium
AAAATTTGGAGCATCTGTTTTCCGAGATTCCAAGGAGCTCTTTTGGAAATGGTTACAACCATTCCCTGCAAGATCTCCTTGAAATCTCGAAAAACATCTTGCTCAACTTTTTAGCAGAGCTTGTGAGAAATACGGGTTAGTGATCCAACAAAGTGTAACCGATGTTGCTTGGCTGTTGTTTGCAACGTTTTACACTCGCCCTTTTTATCCATCCACACACTGCCTGTGACTGGTATTCTGGGTGCACTGCATCTAAAAAACATAGCTCGTCACATGGACTTAAATTCTTCTTTAATTCTTTATAGGCTTCTTTAAACCCAGCTTGGCTTTCTGGGTCGAGCTTTCCTGGAACTTTTTCAGGGCGTTTGAACGTAAAGCCATGTTTGATTAACCACTCTGTCATTCCCGTTCATGAGTAGTGCTTGCCTTATCTCTCTCCCGCATAAGACACAATATCTTTTACTTTTAAGTAGGTCGTCTTGGAAAGATGCTCTTCGAGATCTTTTGCCTCTGCTTCTGTTAGCTTAGAAGAGCTCCCTCCACGTGGGTCATTTTTCGTTTTGTTTTGGGAACTATATTTTTTAAGGTAGTCCTCAACTGTCCAACGACTTAATCGAGTCAGTTTGGCCAGCTCATCAATAGACAGCCCGTCATCATAGCTAAGAATGACGAACATACGCTTCCAATCCGCAATATCCTTGGTCTGCTTTAGACTTTTTTCAAGATCTGATCTTTCTTCCTTAGTAAGAGGTCTTAACCCGTATTTCTCACAAGACTCTGGAAAAATTTGGAGCATCTGTTTTCCGAGTATTCCAAGGAGCTCTCTTGGAAATGGTGACAACCATTCCCTGTAAGACCTCATTGAAATCTAGAAAAACATTTTGCTTAAGCTTTTTAGCAGAGCTTGTGAGAAATACGGGTTAGCCACGGAGATGAATTTTAAAAAATATCTTTTTGACCTGCTGTCAAAAAATACATAATTGGACTATGGAAAAATTATGAACCTATTCCCGATAAATAATTTTTTTATTTTTCGGGAATAGGTTCATAGATCTAATCGTCTTCGGTGTATACCGAAGACGAATCAATTTGCAAAAAGTCTCGAAAACACTTTTTTAAACCCAAGTTGTGCATTAACACCGGAGACCATGGTTATGAAAGCCACTTATTTTTTTCGCGTCTTGAGCGGAACATTTTTAATTGCTGGGACAATGATTGGCGCTGGAATGCTCGGCATTCCCCTTGTCACAGCAGCGTGTGGGTTTGTGCCAGCGTGTGTGATTACATGCATTGTTTGGTTTTTTATGTTGTGCACGGGGCTTCTTTTTTTAGAAGCTAGTTTATGGCTTCCCGATGGTTGTCACGTTCTTTCAATTACAGAGGCTTTTTTTGGCAAGATAGGGCGCTATGTTTCTGGCGCTATGTTTATTTTTCTCTACTATTGCTTAATGATCGCTTACATTGCTGCAGGAGGTCCGCTGTTAGGAAGCGGTTTTGCTGGACTTGGAATGTCCTTGGGCGGCATCCAGAGTTTAGCTCTGTTTATGCTCCTTTTTGGCGGGATTGTGACCATTGGTCCAAAGTCAATCGACCGGGTCAATATCATTTTGAGCGTATCGATGATTGTAGCGTGGTTTGTGTTGCTTGGAAGTGGCGGCTCTGAGGTGCGTTTTGATTATCTCGCATCTAAAAACTGGTCTAAGGTGATGCTTGCGATGCCTATTTTGTTTAGCGCTTTTGGTTTTCACAATTTGATTCCATCGCTTTGTACTTATTTGAGACGAGATAAGCGCGCGCTTCGCCATGCCATTTGGTGGGGATCAATCTTACCCCTGGTCGTCTACTTAGTATGGCAGTGGTTAATTATTGGAGCGATTCCAAAAGAATTGATTGCTCAAGCTTTGCGCGAGGGAAAACCAATAACAGCGATTTTTCAAGCTGTCACGGGCGAGGGATTTTTTGTCATGATGGGGCGGTTTTTTTCCTTTTTTGCCATTGCAACTTCGGTGCTCGGTGTTTCCTTTTCTCTTGTTGATTTTCTAGGCGATGGCTGTGGGATTGAAAAGCGCACAGGCTGGCGACGGCTGATCTTATCAGCTGCGGTGTTTGTTCCACCGTTTATTTTTGCCGTGCTAAATCCACAAATTTTTGCGACGGCACTTGGAGTTGCCGGTGGTTTTGGCGAGGCTTTTTTAAATGGGTTGTTGCCGGTCGCAATTGTTTGGGTTGGCAAGTATCACCAAAGGCGAAAAGGGGGAATCGGCTGGCTTGAGCGCCGCCCTGTTCTTGCAATTCTTTTTGCTTATGGAGTCTTTGTCATGGGGTTTGAAACTTACCACCTTCTATCGATGTAAACACTCAAGTTGTGTCTGAATACTTGAATAAAGTAGGTGAAAATTCGAGTCTCAAACAGGTGGAAAAAGAGGATTTTAGATGAACTATCATCAGACACAACTTGGGTTTTTAGTCTTGACAACCTCACATGGCAGAAAAAATCCGTAGCCGAAACGGAACCCTCCGCCGGGAGAGTAAAGAACCAATCACTTTACCCGAACAAGCGAGAGGTAGAGGGTGGAAAACATGAAAGTGAGAACCCCAATGCCTAACCCAAGTTCACCCCTTGTACGGTTCTGGTTACTCGATTTTAATCTGCAAAAGTCTCGCCGAGTTTGAAGGTCTCTTTTGACCGATTTTTCCTCGATTACTATCTGCAGGCTGATAGAATCGAGGAAAAAGTGATCCGATAGGCTAGCCCGCATTTCTCACAAGGCTATGGAAAAATTTGGAGCCTCTCCAAGGAGCTCTTTTGGAAATGGTTACAACCATTCCCTGTAAGATCTCAATTAGAAATCTCGAAAAACATCTTGCTTAAGCTTTTTAGCAGAGCTTGTGAGAAATACGGGCTAGCTCGTCAATTGCTCGGCGTGAGTTTCTCGAATAAAAAACGAAAAGATAAGGGCAAAGATAAAGTAGATCGGCAGCCGAAAAAGAGCTGATTCAAAGTCTTGTAGAGAGTACTGCGTTGCACCCCTGGCTGTTGTTTCGAAGCGGAGAAAATTGGTGATTAAACCGTCAAAAGCTGCAATTGCGATAGAGTAAAAAATATTGATAGAAGCAATAGCTGTTGCTGTGATTTGCGTGGCATTTTGTTCGTGAATAATGACATAGCCGAGGTTGGCTGCTGAGATAGAAAATCCGAGCAAAAAAGAACAGATAGCAACAAGATAAATGGTAAAATAGGGAGGGTAGACAATCACGACTAACATAATGATAGTGATGGCAAGTGAGCATGGGATAAAAGTTTTCCGCCGTTTGAGCAACGTAGAGAAGTAGGGAAAAAGCAGGTTGCCGCAGACGTAGCCGACATTGGCAATGAGAACCAAAGCCATAGCGTGAAGGGCGGATAGGTTATAGGCCAAAGTGAAAATAGGCTTTGCCCATCTACCGAGGAAGGCATAGATAATCCCCGTTGAGAGACCAGCGGACATTCCGATGACCCACATTTGCGATG
The DNA here is from genome assembly GCA_039028715.1 of Chlamydiota bacterium. GTDB lineage: Bacteria > Chlamydiota > Chlamydiia > Chlamydiales > Simkaniaceae > JBCCHO01. The sequence continues at coordinate 3,512 of JBCCHO010000058.1, forward strand.
AATCAAAGAGCTTGCGCAACAACGGTTTTAGGCTAGACGGACGATCTTGAAAATAAGCCTCGTAATTTTGTTGAAAGCGCCTTGTGATCAGAAAAACTAGACAGGTGAGAATCAATCCAGCAATGCCAAAGTAAATCAAAGCTTGATGCCATCCCAATAACAAAGTGAGATGATTGAGTAGAGCGCTCACAGCGACAGTAAGAACGAGTTCGATTGCGATAAAAAGACCAAACCGAAAAGCAAATGTTTTTGCTGGAAACCAGTCGGCGATACACTTGATAGCATGCAGAAAGGCAAGAGCCGAGCCAATACCCATGAAAAAGCGCGTGATTCCCGCAGTGATTAGGGTATGGCTTTGAGCTAAAAGACATGCGCTGAGGCCAGTGATAAGCGGCGCGATCGTAATGAAGAAGTTGGTTCTGTATTTGTCGATTAGAAGCGCTGCTGGAATCTGAAAGATAATAAAAGCGTAGTAGTAAAATGAAAAGATATAAGTGATTGTTGAAATTTTGGTGTTGTAAAAGAGGGTAAGTTGGCTAGAAAGTAATGACGGAAGAGCTTCTAGTGAAGAGGTATAAGCAACAACGATAGTATTGAGGAAAAAAAGGACCCAGCCGTAAAAATACGCGGCGGGATTTTTTTCAGATTTAGCTGATGGTTCCACAGGATAAGACCTCTTGGGGCTGTGACAGAGCCAAGTTTTCAGGTTTTAATCCCAAGTTGTATCTTATGATAGTTCAGATCAATTTTATGGGTTTTTACCTGTTTGAAGCTTGAGTTTTCAGCATACTGAAATAAAGTAGGTAAAAATACAAACCTCAGGCAGGTAGCAAAAAAGAGTTTTAGGTGAATCATCATAAAACACAACTTGGGTTTTAATTATTGCCTCGATAAATTCTTTGTTTTGCCCGAGTTTCCCGGATAAAAAGAGAAAAGAAAAACGAGAACAAAACATAAAGAGGAATTCGAAATAACGAAATTTGAAATTCGCTTAAGCTATAAGTGGATGTTCCCTTGGCAATCTGTTCGATTTGGAGGAAGGAGTCCACAAGTGGATCAGTGAAAGCAATAGCAAGTGCGAAAAAAACATTGATAGATGCAATAGCAGTTGCTGTGAGTTCGGGAATATTTTGTTCGTGAATAATCACATACCCTAAAAGACCCGCTGCCCCCGCAAAGCCGAACAGAAAAGAGATCATTATGATTGAGTTGATCGGTAAATAAGGAGGATAAATGATGATGATGAGCATAAGAGCAGAGGTCAAAATACCCCAGGGAACAAACATTTTCCTTTTTCGCAGTGAAGTTGACATATAGCTGAAGAAAATACTGCCACAAAAGTAACCAAGGGCAAAAATTATCATAAAGTGGCTTGTCTTTGCTGCGGAAATAGCATATGCGGTTTGAAAAAAAGGAATGCTCCATTTGGAAACAAAGACAAGTAAGACGCCGAAGAAGAACCCAGTTGTCGCCCCAATAAACCAAATTTGAGACGAATCAAACAGCTGACGGATAGCTTGATTCCACGGAATGTTATTGGTAGAGGCAGAAAAAGACGGCTCTTTTTTTGCTATGTGTTTGGTGAAAATTATGAGAAAAGCTAGGGGAATACTGCATAATCCGTAACTAAAAATAATCTTTTTCCAGGCAATGAACTGTAAAAATTGGGTCAGAATAGAGCCAAGCGCTATCATTAAAAAAAGTTTGAGCGAGATAAAGATAGAAAGCAGTAACGCAAATTTTTTAGGTGAAAACCAATCTGAAAGACATTTAACTGCATAAGATAAGCCAACAGTAGCTCCTAGACCTATTAACCCACGAGCAATGATCATATTGATGAGATGGGAGTTTTGGATCAAGAGAACATGACCCAACCCAGCAATGAGAGTTCCCAATGAAATAATCCACTGCGATGGATAGCGGTCAATAAGAAGTCCTACGGGAATAAGGAAGATACCAAAGCTGTAAAAATAGCAAGTCATCGCATAAGTCAGCGTTGAGCTCGAGGTGTTGAAGTAGGCAAGCATTTTTTTGCTAAAAGCCAAAGGAACAAGCCCAGGCGCTGATAAATAAACCACTAGTAGAAGGTTGAGAGCAAATATTACCCAACCGCAGTAGGAGCGAGATGATTGAGCCATTTGAACAGGTAGGGCCTCCTAAGAATAGGCGATAACCCTCAGTACAACACAAGTAAAGGAAAAAATCCATTTTTTAGCGGGGGTTTCCAAAATATTTATAACCCAAGCCCGCGTTTGATGATTGCTCATCTAAAATTCTCTTTTTCCACCTATCTGAGACTTGAATTTTGCGGGGAGCCTCTTATCTGAGCAATTATATCACACAACTTGGGTTTAAAAAAAATAACTCATGAATTTTGGCTAAAAAATATCAGAAGCTTCTTGGCAAAAAAGGAAAATCCAGTATAATCTTTTCCTCAGAAATGCCTAGTCTTTAGTCCTCACTATTTTTAGTAGAGGATTAACCCGAATTAAGCAGTCCGCTTTTTTGAAGTCCCAAGCTTTCGAAAAAGTTTAGGAGGGGAGCTGTGGGCTAAACTTGAACATGGGGAAAACTAAAAAAAATGGGAAATCAACAGCAGCGATCAACGCAATTGACTCGAGAAGAGGCTCAAGCTTCAACAAATTGGGTGATTTTAGATGCCACGGGAAAAATACTCGGGCGACTTGCCTCTGAAATCGCAAAAATCCTTCGAGGGAAGCATAAAGTGAATTTTACCCCCAACGTAAATTGTGGCGATGGCGTGATTGTCATCAATGCGGAAAAGGTCCTCGTATCGGGGTCTAAAGAAGCCCAAAAAGTTTATCGCCGCTATACCGGATTTATAGGCGGGCTTCGCGAAACTCCCTATCGCGTGATGATGAGTAAAAAGCCGACATATATTGTGCGTCACGCCGTCCATGGAATGATGCCAAAGACAAAACTAGGTCGAGCTCAGCTCAAAAAGTTGCGCATTTTTGTCGGAGACAAGCATGAAATGGAAGCACAAAAGCCGATTGCCATTGAAGCTTAGGTTGTGGCTAAATAGGCTTAAACTAGGCAAAAAGCATAAGAATGCGATAAGACAGCGCAGAAATTCTTATTTCCTTTGGGAGATTGAGATAAAAGCGCTTTCTTAAGGGATCACTGAGAGTATCAAATTAACGAGGGCTTATTAAAAAAACCTCTACAGAACGGAAAAAATAAAAATGGCTAAAAAAGAATTTATTGGAATTGGAAGAAGAAAGCGAGCTGTTGCGGCTGTGCGGTTGCGCAAGGGATCCGGGAAGTTCGATGTCAATAAGCGTGAACTGGAAAAATATTTCCCGAGCGGGCTGCAGCGAAAAAAGGTCTGTGCGGCTCTGACAAAATTAAACTTAGAAAAGAATTACGATATCATTATTCGCGCTAAGGGCGGCGGCATTGAAGGGCAAGCCGATGCGGCTCGGCTTGGTATTGCCAGGGCTCTAGTTAAGGAAGAAGAAGAGCGGCGTCAAGTTTTGAAAGCCGAAGGATTTTTGACTCGCGATCCCAGAAAACGCGAGCGAAAGAAATACGGTCTTGCTGGAGCGCGTAAGCGATTCCAATTTTCCAAGCGTTGATGCTGGCTTTAAGAGCATGATTGCTTTGTTTCTCTCTTATAAATCTGAGCTCTGAATTTAACGCTTTTAAGGACCTCCCCGCAAAATTCCATTTCGAGTGAAACTTGCGCTTTTAAATTCGATGAACTCTTTGCGCTACATTGCCTATCCTTAGCAGGATATGTTAATTTAGCGCAAAAAGGTCCTCGAGCCAAAATCATCGAATTCTGCGGCGACAAGCGATTTTTGCGGGGAGCCTCTTAGGTTTATATACCCGAGCCGATTCAAAATGCAAAAAGATCGGTGATTTGGCGCGGCTATTTTGATCGACTTTTTTTCTGGGTTCTTATCCGGCAGGTGGATAAAACCCAGGGAAAAATCGGTCAAAAGGGTCCGCCAAATTCAGCGAGATTTTTGCATTTTGAATCGGCTCGGGTATATATTTATTTTCTTCTTTAAACCCAAGTTGTGTCTGAATCATCGTAAGACGTGAGCTCGGATTTTAAAAAAAAGCTAGAGGGAATCTAGGCAGTGAAGGATAAGGACTCTTTTTGTGGGTTTTTTGGCTCAGAGCTAGGAGATCTTTTAGCGCAATGCAGCCAGCCGCGCTATCGACTTGATCAGCTCGCAGCATGGGTTTATCAAAAGGGGGTTCTCGATTATAAGCAGATGACAAATATTGGCCAAAAAGCAGTTGGTCAAATTGAAAAAGCCTGTTCTCTTTCCGTTTTGGAGCGCGTTAATATTGAGGAATCTGATGATCGCGAAACAACAAAATTTCTATGGAAACTAAACGATGGAAAATTTGTTGAGTCGGTTTTGATTTGCTCCGGGAAGCGGCGTACGGTGTGCGTATCTTCTCAAGTCGGATGTCCAGCTAGATGTGCTTTTTGCGCATCGGGTCAGTTTGGGCTTATGCGTAACTTAAACGCTGCAGAGATCGTCGAGCAAGTGGTCCACGTGCACTATTTTTTGCGTGAGAAAAATTGCGAGCGCGTTTCAAATCTCGTTTTCATGGGAATGGGCGAGCCGTTGGAAAATCTCGATTGTGTGATCCGAGCGATTCGCATTTTAACGGACCCGCATTTAGGCGGTTTTTCACCTCGTCGCATCACCTTATCGACTGTGGGCATTATTGAGGGAATTAACAGGTTGATTGAAGAAAAAATAGGCGTAAATTTAGCGCTTTCTTTGCATGCTTCAAATCAGAAAATACGCGAGAAAATCATTCCCTATGCGCGCCAAGCTCCGCTGCAAGCCCTACTTGCAGCAGTAAGGCGTTACGCTAAAGAGACGAGACGGGATATGACTTACGAATATGTGCTGCTTGCTGGAATTAATGATCGGGTAGAAGATGCTGAAGAATTGGGCCGACTACTTAAAAAAGACCAGTGCTGCGTTAACCTGATTCCCTATAACCCCGTGCCTAAAAGGAAATTAAAACGACCGCGGAAAGAAGACATTGAGACATTCCGAAACACCCTTTCTCGGATGGGGGTGCGCAATACTTGTCGTTATACGAAGGGGAAAGATATTGCCGCTGCGTGCGGCCAATTAGCTGTTACTCAGTGATAGACTTGCGAAATAGCAAAAAAACTCTTTCCGAATTGCAGCAAAATCAGTATAAGGATCAATGATAGAACGCAAAAAAAACAGGCAATCATTGGTCGGTTATGAGGTCACAGAGTTTAGCATCGCTAGTGCGAGGAGTTATACCATTGAAGCTACCACTATTTTTGACTCTAGGGCGCATTTTTATTAGTCCGTTATTCCTTATTTTTTACCTGTATTATCCTCAGCTTGGAGTGAGTCTCTATGCGCTACCTTTTTTGCTAATCAGTTTATTATCTGTATCTGAACTATCCGATTTTTTTGATGGTTATTTAGCGCGCAAGTTAAATCTTGTGACCGATCTTGGAAAAATTCTCGACCCGATGGCCGATAGCATCACCCGGTTGACTATTTTACTGACTTTTACGCAAGGTTTAGTTCAGCTTCCTTTGCTTCTTGTGTTTGTCTTTATCTACCGGGATACGATGATCAGTACTTTACGGACAGTATGTGCTTTACAAGGAGTCACATTAGCGGCGCGAACAAGTGGTAAAGTTAAAGCAGTTGTTCAAGCGGTGGCAATTTTCCTTATTCTCATCTTGATCATCGCTTATGCCTGGGGTCAATTATCACTAGGGCAACTTCAGGGTGTTGCGCTGGCGATTGTCTCAGCTGCAGCTCTTTATACTTTTTATTCCGGAGCAGAGTATATTTATGCTAACCGCAGTTATATTCAAGAGGCATGGACTAAATCAAAGCGCTCTTCTTGAAACTACCCCACTAGCCCGGATTTCTCACAAACTCTGCTAAAAATCTTAGCAAGATGTTTTTCGAGATTTCTAATTGAGATCTTGCAGGGAATAGTTGTAACCATTTCCAAAAGAGCTTTTTGGAGAGGCTTTCCCGCAAAATTCCATTTCGAGTGAAATTCGCGCTTTTGTCCTTGAGAGCTGCTTTTGGTAAATTGCCTATTCTTAGCAGGATATGTCAATTTACCAAAAGCAGCTCTCAAGTCGAAATCATCAAATTTCCCTTTGAAAGCGATTTTTGCGTAGGAGCCTCTGGAATACTCGGAAAAACAGAGGCTTTAAATTTTTCCAGAGCCTTGTGAGAAATGCGGGCTAGCCCGAGTTTGCCACTTGTAGTGTCGAATTTTTGAAGTTTCATTGATTCTAAACCGCTTACAGTTTTTAGAATAGGGTTCATGCGGACTTATTCACTTTTTCGCACACTTTGCTCCCTGCATTTTTACAGGTAAAATTGTCGCGAAAAGGCGTCTTAAAGTGGTCGAAAATTCCCAAGGAGAAGTGAACAAGGTCTTCATGCGACCCATGATGAAAACTGTAAGTGATTTATAATCAATGGGTGAATAAAAATTATACACTACAAGGGGTGAACTTGGGCTGGGCTTAGAACTCAGGGTTTTAAAATAGTATTTTGTTCTTTTGCTTATGAGCTCCCAATCATGCCGCTCTTTTGAAAAATTATTACATAAATTACTGACTAACAAATACTTAATTAACAATCATCGAGAACAGCTAGGCATAAAATAATTATATTCTTAATAGCTTGATTAATAGAACTTTAACAAAAAA
>JBCCHO010000059.1:0-10192 GCA_039028715.1 Chlamydiota bacterium
GCAAGATGTTTTTCGAGATTTCTAATTGAGATCTTGCAGGGAATGGTTGTAACCATTTCCAAAAGAGCTCTTTGGAATAATCGGAAAACAGAGGCTCCAAATTTTTCCAGAGCCTTGTGAGAAATGCGGGTTAAATTCAGAACTCAGATTTTTGAAAGACGAATTCATAGCCAAAGCGCTATGGATGAGGAGGAAAAAAGCGTTTGGCAAAGTCTTTGCCAGCCCTAGTACCTGTGAGTGCGACCTATGGGTATTTAGAGGGATTTTCAATTTTTTCCGTTTCAAGCATGGGAAAAAGAAAAATTCAAATCAATATCCATAGGTCGCACTCACAGGTTATAGTGAGGCGATAAAAATTCGACACTACAGGAGGTGACTTTGGGTTGAGTGAGTGAAATAGCCAAAGTTATTTTTCGAATGAAAATAGCGTTCATTTTCCCACAAAAACCGCTCAGGTTAAAGATGTTAAATTCAGAACTTAGTTTACAAGCCAGATATGGCTCTGTTGCACATATCAAGCAAAAGAGGATCGCAAGACTCAATCTCGCGATTCACATGTTAGAATTGTGGGCATACGGTAAATGCTGATGAAGTAGGATTCATCATTTAGCCCGAGGGCACACATCGGATGTTAGTCTTGCAACTGCAGGCTTGTTGGCCCCTTTGATGAACCAGGAACCAGCAGGAAGACGTCTTCGATATAAAAAGCAACCGTAGCTTTTGCAAGCCTGCTAGTGGGATAGTTGCTCACGCATTCCACTCCTTAAGGCGCGTGGAAGGATATCAAATCACTTCACAATACGTATTTTTTCCTGATGATGATGGGCTCAATATCACTCTTATATTGGAATGCATTGCTTGCTGCATGTTTTGTTTAATCCATATTTCGTCGTCAGTGATTTCGTCATTTTTGCTATATTTAGGCTTTTCTTTAGAAATTAAGCTTGTTGTTTCTACTTCTTTGCTCAATAGCTCCATAAAACTAGTGTGTAGCGTTTGGAATAGCTCTTTATCATAAGGCATACCATTTATAAAAATATCTTTGGCGGTTTTCAAAGCCCATGCTTCCAGATCTTTAGGTGATAGATTCACACCCTTAATCTCTTCCATTTTTTCACATACATATGAGATAACATAGCAAGTGGTTCCTATTGGTAACTCTTGACGATCTGAAAAGCGCTTGATTTTATCTATAGTCTTTACAATTATATTTTCAACCGGTGATTGTTTTGACAAGACGAATGGAACTACATCTAATACAGCTTTTATTGCCTCGTTCTCCACTTCAGTCTTCATGCCGCATTGCTTAATTATACTCATCAGTAATTCGGATAGTTGGGGTAGATTTCTATTGGGCGCTCTTCGCCAAACTCTAAGTGTTGTGATAATGTCTATAGTCGTCGAGAGGACTACGCCGATTGATTTAAGATTCTTTGCTAGCTCAGAAAACTTTCGTTCAGCAAGATCGACTTTTTTAGAGCGAATCATCCGATCTATTAACTCGGTGAGTATTGGCCCACTATTCCCGCGGCTAAATTTTTCTCCGTGTTCTACGAGCTCATCTAAAGACCAATTCATTAATGATAAGAAGTAGTTTTCAAATCTGGCTTCGCCGTCGGCGTTCTTCATCGTCTTTTTTCCAAGCCTAAGAAGGGAGTCAATATGTTTCCCGTATTTAGAGGCATAAAGAATATGGATATCTTTTTTGATGTTTTCATAGTGCTTATTAATAATTGGTTTGTAGAGATTTTGCTCTTGTTTAGAAGAGCATAGTCGTTTAGCCAGTTCGTCAACGTCATACTCTCGATTCGTTTTGCCACCAATTCCTGTTTTTGCTTCCGACCAGTCGATATCCTGTCTTTTCAGCTCATCACACACATCCAAAAGAAGTTTTAGAAACTTATCATTAGACTTTGGGCTTAACTTCGGCCCTTTTCTACCTGTCTCTACCGAAGTAATCTCTGCAACTGTTTCTCCTTTCTTTTCAAGCTCTGCCACTAAACTTTTAATGTTCTTTTGCATGCTCACTTGAATTAAGCTATCCACGGGATGTTTAAATTTTGGAGAAATTTGGGTCGTCATATTGTTGTAGAAATCAGTGGACCCTTTCGGATCTTGGTTCGGATACAACGAGACCGTCTTCTTGGGTATAAGTACCGACCAAAACCCTTCAAAAATCCCCCCCTGCTGCTGGGAACTTTCCTCTTCCTTCTTCTCGTTATCGTTCTTTTGTTTTTCCAGTATGGCTTCAAGCAGTTTGATCAGGTCGTCCATAGAAGTGTCTACGAATTCTCCCGCTTCTCTTATCATCTTTTTGCTTACATAACCCAAACCTTGGTTACTGTTTTGGTTGAGTGCTTCCTCTTCTTTTACAGCGTCTTCCCATTTAGCAATCATTTTTTTTCTTTTATTGTTCATCTCATGAAACACAGTTTGAATCAGCTTTACAGTAGTTGGATAATTCTTAGTAAACGCAAGCTCTTTAATCTTGCTCAATTCCGTTTGATCATTGAGGATATTAAGTGTCCTTTGCCGCTCTTCTAACATCATCGAGTTTTCTGGAATTGCTTTTGACCCTTCACTCCCACAAATCACTTGTTTCAGCTGAGTCACAAGATCCCAGACCTTGGCTTTAAAGAAAATAATAGCTGACAGATCGACCCCAGAAACTAAATCATACCAAAGCCAAATGATCTGATGGCCTTTTATTTCAAAAGAATCAAGACTGTTACAAAGAGTTGTTAAACCTTTTAGCTTTAAATCCATCCGAATAACCAACGCATCTGCTTCTCTTGCTGTTCTTACAGAATCTTGGATCAGCTTTTGACTGTCGGTTTTTTCTTGTTGTAACTCGGCTATCTTACTCCTTGCTTCAACTAGCTTTTCTTGTTTTCCCTTATATGCTTTTTCAGCAAGCATTAGCTTGATTTTTAGCTCTTGTATATGACCTTTGAAGGTATCAAGCCCATAGTAGCTCATAGTGTTTGATTCGCTAACGTTCAGTTCTGAGTCGTTATCGTGACTTAGATACCACTTCTTGTCGTTTTCAAGGCGGACTTCACTCTCCTTAATCTTCTTTTTGATGCTTTCGATTTCACTGTTATCGCTTTTTAGACTCTCTTCTAACTGGGCAGTCTGTATCTCGTATTGATTAAGCTCTTCAATTTTCTCTGCTACTTCTTTTGTTGTAAATTCCGCACGTAATGCCGAAACCTGTGTTGCGATCTTAATTTGAGTTCCTTTAGATCTGGCTTGTTCGGTTAAACGCTTCGTACTTTCTTTAAGATTTTTTAATGCGGCCTTGCGGCTCTTATTACAACGCTCTATCTTGGCTTTAAGTTGCTCTTTCCTTTGTTCAAGATCTTCTCTTTTTCCTGAAATGCAATATTCGACAAATTCGGCAAACTCCTGTTTAAGATCTTTGACTTGTTTGTCACATTTCGAAGCTTCTCCCGTAATGTTCCTAATAACTTTCTTTATTTCTAGATTCGTGTTTTGAAGAGCTTGTCTATGGGCTTTGATCGTGTCTTGTTTAAACGCTTCTTTCGTTAATGCTTGACCCATCGCGATAAATGGAGCGGGAACAACCAATCTCGCCACAAGCTGGCTTGCAGACTGAATTTTCGCAATAAGTTCTGCAGCTTTAGTTGTTCTTTGACGTGATAGCCGCTCCTTCATCGTGACATTGTTATCATGAGCCCAATCACTCTTTGCTTGTTCCCGCTTTGATGCGATCTCCTTCATGTACTTTTTAAAGTCGGCAATTCCTGTTTCTACAGCCGTTTCGACGGTTGCGAGCTTAGTTTGAATTGCCTCTTTGTCTTCACTTATTTCAATTGCTTTAAGCGCCTGCTTACACTGAGCAAGAGCCTTACTGGCAAGGTTATTTAATGCCACGTCATTGTGCTTGTAAAGTAATTCTAATCCTTGCTTATCCTTAATCTCCAAATTGGCCTTGGCCTTGGCACCAAAACCATTAATAACCTTCTGGATGTCTCTATTTAACTGGGGTATGATCCGTTTTTCGAGATCCGCTAGCTGCCTTTTAGCGCGCTGTTCAAAAAGGTTGCCAGAATCAGCATTATCTCCAGAACTATGTTGTGCTCGCATGTTATTGTCTATTGCTTGCTTCAAGCTAGTAAAGAAGGTGTCTGTTTCTTCCCGATAAATTTTACTTGCACCCTTGATTTCTTTAAAAATATTAGTACTAAAATCGACAACCTGCTTGATTGCGTCGAGTTTCGCTTGCTCAAACTCATTTATTTGTTGCTCGCTCTTTTGAAGCGTTGCTTTCAACTGTTCGAACTTTTGTAACTGAGCTTCCTTAGCATGCTCTTCTCGCCATTCCTTGAGAGACTCTATCTCTACCATTTTTGCAATTACCGGAATCATTGTATCGGTCACCTCAACAGGTTCCTTTTTGCCTTTAAAAGCTGCTTCAATCTGTTTGAGTTGACGGAGAGTAATGAGTTCTTCCACCGCCGAGAGCTCCTGCTCTGCTTGCTTAATATATTTTGTAATCTGTTTTTGCTCTTTTACTACCAATTCATGATTGTTATCGAATTTTTCTTTAGCCTTGGTAAATGCTGTTCGTTTCGTCTGGAATTCCTTAACGATCGTTTCCTTTGTTCGCTCTAGCTGAACCTCAACCTGTGTCACATCATTGAAATAACCACCTGCTTGAGCTTCGTCGTCGCTCGAAAAGCCGTTTTTGTAGATGTCTTGCACTACAGCTGTCGTTATCTTTGAGCATTCTTGCAAATTATATGTAACCCATGAAAGCTTTTTAATCCCTAAAAGATCCCAGTTATCCTCCCTATTCTCTTCAAGTTTTTTCTTAATTTTTTGATAAGTCGTATCTAGATTGCGGATTACATTTTCGTGTTCTTTTTGACTGAAATCTATTCCTTCACGCCAACCCTTTAGTGTATTTTTTATCTCACGATTTCCTGTAGCAAGTAGCTTTCCGATCATTTCAATGGCTATCGGATATTTGTAAGCGAATTTACCTTTTTTATATTTGACGTAGGCATTTTTTTCTCTTTCGATGATTGCGCTGATACTTGTTCGTTGCTCTTGCTGAGATAGAGTTAGCAGTTCTTGCTGTTTAGCCCCCTCTACATCGTTAAGAAAATCGTTAAACGCGGTTGTAACTTCGTTTATAAGCCCAATTGGATCACCGAAGTAGTTGCCATTACATACAGCTTTTAAAAATGTATTCGCAGTCGCATTGGCTAGTCCCTTCGCCCCCAAATATTCTCTCTGGTAGGCTACCACCCAATCTCCAATCACAGTTTGCATCTTAGTTTCAATGGTTTTCAAATGAGCACAACAAGCCGTTAGATTTTCAAGCCTACCTATTTCTTTTTCTAGTTTTTCTCTCTCAGTGAGCACTTCCTTTAATTGACCTATTTGGCTGATTGCAGCGTTAATCTGGGCTATCTTGTTGTTTTGTTCTTGTAGAAACCCATTATCATCATCTTCGCGAATACCTCGCATCAGAGCTTCGATCTTGACCTTGATTGCTTCTTGCTGCTTTATAAAACTATCGCACTGCTCAGCAAGATCGTCATAGTTATCATCGGGTGTAATTTGTCTAATCTGACCTTCTATAGCTGTTAGACTTTTTCTCATGTTGTTGATATCTTTTTGCGCAGCTTTCTTTACTTCCTCACTTTTAAGGTGCTTCTCTTGTGCAGCCTCTAAGTCTTTTTTAAGAGCATCTAAACCTTCATCTACTCCTGACTCGGCATAATGTTTAAGGTTCTTTATTTCTGCCATGACTTGTCGAGTACGCCCATCTTCCATGTAATGATTACCTAAAATCGCTAAGACAGCGGGAGATTGTCTATTCTCCCGGCTCAACTTTAAAATTGCTTTTACATTCTGTTCAGTTTCTTTGCTTTGCAGCTTCAGCTGGTTATTTTGATCAAACATTGCCGCCCAAACTGCTGATTCTTTTAATTGGTTCATCACCGCCTTATTGGTCATCATTCCTTGTGCAATCCAGTTCGCAACTGAGCGAGTGAACAGTTGCTTTGATGCTTTGAAAGCACTTTGTTTCGCTTGCTGAACTTCTTGTTGATATTTATTAAGGTTATCGATTCCTAGATCTATCTTTGCTTTAATTTTTTGAATCTGAGCAGGAATTGATGCGTCCTTGTCCGTGTAAAGTTCGCCCAATCGATTAATCGTGTCAACGCATATGTCTAATCCCTCAAAAATAGGCTTAACTTCCTTTTGAGTACGATCAAAAAGCGCGTTTCTGCGAGCTTCTGCTCCTAAGCTGTCGAGTCGAATCAAGTGAGCGAGCTTGCTATAAACGTCTTTCTTGTTCGAGCTAGAATCGCTACCGATCAGTACCATATTAATGGCAGCGCTTGTTTTAAGCTCCTGAGCAAAGCGAGTTGGAAACTGATCTTTTGTGATCTCTTTATTTATAAGTGCTAGGTTTGCAGCTTGCTTAGCTTCATTGATTAATTTGGTTATATCTGTTTGCAGCAACTCTTGGTTATTATTGACTAAACTCTGCCCATATTCGCTTGCATTTTTCTCAAATTCTTCAGAAATCTGCTCGATGTAGATATTAGCTTGCTTGCCGCCTGCTTTTTGCGCTTGCTGGCTAACGCTGTCAGCCGTTTGCTTAGCGGCTTCAAATAGAGCCTTACTACGTTGCTGTGAAGACTTGAATCGCTGACTTAGTTCGGAACTTTCATCGGGGGCAGTAACTCTTACTATCTGCTCCATTTCCTGTTTGATCATGCCTAGCAAATTTTCAACCACTTGCGTTTTGCTAGCATCGTTAATTGACTTTATCCCACGCCTAACATGCCCAACGATCTCGGTGATTTTGCCCGAGAAAACGGCGCAAAGTGAGTCGACCTCGACTTCTGCATCGTCTAGTTTTTTGGAGAGCTCATCAAGCAGGCTTTCCGCGTCTTTCAGGGTTTTCTTGTGCTTTAGAAGATCGGCCTTAGCTTCTTCAAAATCCTGAGTTTGGTTGTCGTCGAGACCTTGAGCAGTAGCCTGTCCTGCTGTAGAGTCCTCTTGATTCGCCCCTGTAGCTGCTTGAATTATTTGATCAACGGTTTCAAGGTTTTGTCTGTTTTTACTCAGTTCGTTATAAAGCTTTTGAGTTTTCTTTGTGAGCTTGTTGCGAGCTTGTTGAATTTTTGCTTTTGCACTTTTTTGAGCCGTCTCAAGTTTTTTTAGTGCTCCATCTAGTTCTTTTGCATAATCTTCCAACTTGTCTATACCCTTATAACCAGGGCTCCATCTAAGTTGGTAATCTTTTAAATTATCGTTAATCGCTGATGCAACTGTCCGCACGTCTTCAGCAACATCTTGTAAATCAGCCGCAACAGTACAGATAAAGTCTTTTACATATTTAGCTGCTTTGGCAAGTCCATAATACATGTACTCACACGTAATAATCGTACCCTTGAAAAAGCTAGACCACTGATAAAGTCTATTTCCAAGGAAGAAGCCTTCAGCGACCAATGTCACAGAAGCGATTGCAACAGCAACCTTAAAAGGGGCAACGTAACAACTACCAGCACCAACTACAGCAACTAAACCCATCGTGAATAATGTAGACTTCCAACTCTTGGCGATCCATAACATAGCTTTTGCGGCCGATAGCTTCGCTTTTTGTGCGGGTCCTTTGTAACCTTCAGCATTTTTCGAAGCGGCTTCGGACGCGGCTTCGGACGCGGCTTCGGACGCGCTTTGAGCGACCCCACCAAGAAAGACAGCACCGATTGCAGTACCGATTACTGCAGTACCGCCTATCGCTGGAAGGATCACGTGCTTGCAAGTCGTAGAATTAAGTAGAACTGCTAGTGGTAGCATAGGTAAGTATCTCCAATTTTTTATCCCTTAGATTAAAAATTTATTTTAAATCAAAATTAGTAATTAACTGAAAAAAATAAATAGTTTTTAACTAAAGGTAAAATATAAATATAGTTTTACCGTTTAATCTTATCACTTGCATTAATTATTTTCCAGTAAAAATTTTTGTTTTTTTTTGTTTTTAAAAAATTTATTTTAAATTAATCCGAAGTTTTTTAAATAAATTTTTTGGATTTATCTCGATAAATAATTTTTTTCAGTCTTTTTCGCTCATTTTGGAGGCTCCTGCGCAAAAATCGCTTTCGAAGGGAAATTTTGATGATTTTGACTTGAGAACTACTTGTTGTAAATTGACAGACCCTGCTAAGGATAGACAACTTACAAAAAGTAGTTCTCAAGGACAAAAGCGCGAATTTCACTCGAAATGGAATTTTGCGCGAGGAGCCTCTTTGATGTTCCAATTTTTGCCCTTATTGTTTTGACTGAACTTTTGACAAATTGCCGATTCCGTTCTCTATCTCATTGATAATAAGTGAATTATTAGATAAATGCGATTTATTCATAAACCATTAAAAATAAGTAGTTTATACCATTTTGTCCCAAGTCCAGGTTTTGATAATATGCGAAAATTGGAGCATCAAAATGAACAAAAAACTCAAGAGGATCCCAAGAACACTAAAAATTATTTATCGGGATAGGTTCAACCTTTTATTGGGATAGCCTCATTAAGATACAACTTAGGTGGCTCTTGGGTTATAAATTCGCTTGAATATTAAGTAACTGTATAGTTAAATTATTTTTTTAAACCCAAGCCCACGTCTGATGATGTATCAGTCGAGAAGCTTTTTTAACCCGAATTTCACGACCAGCCCTGCATAGTCCGGATTTCTCACAAGCTCTCTTTAGAAATCTGGTGTAGAAGCCCAAGCTTACGTCTTCTGGGTCAAGATTCAATGGAGATTTTTTATGAAACCAATGTTATGGCACCTAACCGGAGCCTTATTATGCTTAAGTTTTTTCAGCTCTATCCAAGCAAAGACTAAACAACATCAAGATTGGGCTTCAACGCCAAAAAACCAGCACTTATCCGAAGCAACTTATCACCTCGATTCCTCTAAGGTCATCACTCCCAATGCCGGCCCCCGCGTTAACTGTGGAGCGAATGTCTTCTTATCAGCTGATTATCTTCTTTGGAAACTCACCCAAGACGGCATGATGATTGGCCGTACTGGAATTGTCACTGATAGCGAAGTGAACGCCTTCTTCCTCGAAGGCGATGAGTCGGGAGTCTCAAAAGGCACGCAACGAGGAGCTGGGTTCCACTGGGAAAGTGGATTCAGGGTAGCGCTTGGCTTTAACCTTCCTCACGACGGCTGGGACCTTATCACTGAATACACCTGGCTTCGCAGTAAAAGCAGCTCCGATCTCAGCTCGGGAAACGTCAGCCCTATAGGGACCGAAACGCCCGTTCACGACCAGATTCGCAGCCGGCAAACGCGCAGCTACAATGTCGTCAATTTGGAGCTAGGCCGCAACTTTTACGCTAGCCCATTTCTTATGCTCCGACCACACTTTGGGTTGAGTGGCACCTGGCAAAAACAGCATTGGAGAGTCTCTGAAAAAGCAATGTCAGTAAGTGGTACACTTGGCAATATTGACTTCCCATCAGCGCAGAATGTAGTTCTAATCAGAAGAAATACCAATAAAACATGGGGTATTGGGACTCGAATTGGACTCGATACATCGTGGCACTTGACAACTCAATGGAGTTTTTTTGGAGATCTCGCTTTTACCGCAATGTGGTCTAGCTATAATATCAAGCGCAAAGACACCATAAGCGCAATAGCAGAGTTAAACAATATCTCAAGAACTGCCAATAATATTCCCATTCTAAATATAGACGCGGACACATTTTACCGAGTGTCTCTTGTCGGAGAAACAGAGATCGGACTGCGCTGGGAAACATGGTTTCATAACGATAACTATCATATCTTAGCTCAAATTGGCTGGTCTGAAACCGTGTGGCTTGAGTACATGCCGTTCATTATCATTAATTTTGATGGGCTTAATAACACGAGCCTACACGGACTAGATATTAAGTTTCGCTTTGATTTCTAATCTGCGAGTTAACCCGGGTTTCTCACGAAACTCTGGAAAGTTTGGAACATCTGCTTTTTCGAGATTTCTCATACAACCTGTGACCCGTATTTCTGCTATGATGGATGTCAAGCTTAAACATAATTTTATCCTTTTTTAGAGCCGATGTTTCTTTGAACCAGGTTTTTTAAACCTGTTTGGCAAGCTAATGGCTTCATCTGCTATTCGTGGTCATTTCCTTGAA
>JBCCHO010000060.1:0-10118 GCA_039028715.1 Chlamydiota bacterium
GACATTTTGTCAAAAATTAACTTAATTAGACAAAATTTATTATTTATGATACAATTGTAATTAAAGATATTTGTTAAATTTGTTAATTATACTATGTCTCTAAATATACCTATAAATCCTTGCTTGTTAAATCCACATTTTTTTTGGTGTAAACAAAAAGTTCAAGAAGGGTTTAAAAAATTTTATGTAGATTACTGTTTGCCCTTTTTTCAAGAAAAAAGTCGCGCTCACGCCAGTTTGATTGCTAAAACCTATCAGACTGTTACAGCAGCTCAAGCAGGATCTTTAGGGGGTAGAGCTCTAGGAAAAATCACTCGGGTTGTTAACCACCACCTTCGCTTTGCACCAACACAAATTGAGCAATACCGATTAGCAAAGCTTCTTATCGGTCTCCAAGCGACGGCCTTTTTTCTGTTGCTAATCGGTGGCAGAGCTGTTCCAAATCACGTCATTATTGGGGTGCTGTCGGCGAACACCAGTTTCTTTGCTGAGCTTACCCGAGGTAACTCGAGCTTGTTATCAATTGCGCGCATATTAAAGACATTTTGCCACTGGGTTGATCAACTCAAGATATTTTTAGAAATACCGCTAAGTGCTTTACTTGCTTTTAACCAAACGACAACGACTAGCTTGCTAGGAGGAGGTTTGCAAGCGGGGATCGTACTAAGTGGGGGCCATCAGCTCGGCACTCTTGCAGCACAGTTTACAGCGAGGTTTATCTCTTCTAGCACGGTCCATTTTCTGCAATCTGCTAGCCGAAAAGCTTTTCCTTTTATTTCTAGCGCCGCCGCTGTGGTGATAGTCGCCCTTGTTATGGGAGCGGCAACAGGTGCAGCTCTTCCTACTGCTTTGCTAATAGCAGCGCAAGATTTAGCGATAAAGCAAGCTGCTTTAAAAAATCTTTTTTTTGTTGCCATGGCTTATGGCTTTTTAAACGCCCCTGTTCGACAAGCTAAACATCGGATCACTTCTCATCATCGCATTATCCATCTCAAACCAACAGAATTAGACCCAACTACAATTTGGGGTAAAATACGGTTATCCGTTAGTTCTTTTTTTGGAAACCCTCCTGCTAAAGTAGCGTCTTCTCTAACAACTGCGTTGTTTGCCGAGTTTGTTCCCGAGCAGCGCACTTTATTTGAAAATTATGCCACATGGGTGAGCCAATTAGAAGAATTTGAAACCAACACGTTAGATGCACATGAACACTTCGACGTAGAGAACGTTATCAACAGGAATCCCGACCCAAAAAATCTTGAGAAGGCCTCTGGTAGCCATCTCATCGAGATGTGCAAAGAAAAAATCCGAACGCTTGAAGTCAACCAGTCTCTAATGCTGCCAGCATTAAGTTGGGATCGCCCGCTATTTTTCGTCTTGACAAGAAGTGCTCTAAATCAATATCAGCTAACTGTTATCTCAGAGGAAGAAACATTTTGGGATGGCCATCAGCAGGTGACATTCACTCTGAATAAAGACTTATCGCAACAGACAGAAAAAGACTTTTTAGAAAAAGCTTTTCCTTTCTTTTTTGCCCCTATTCATAAAAAAGTGACCCCGGAAAGTCTTACTCAGGCACTAAAAACTAAACTAAAAGCTGCAGAACAAGCAGAACAACCTGATTTCGAATTAGAGAGCAAATCCGATGAAAAAGTTCTACGGAGAGCTGGCGATCAACATTGGATTGATGGGCTTTCTAAAGTGGCAAAATTACTAGATTCCGACCCAAGCAAGCACCACGCTCATCGCGCATCTTTTCAAGCGCGTCTTTTCTATTGCTTTAACCTGTATCAAGAACTGGGAGGGCAGCTTGAAGACAAACCTGAGGTATGTGCTCAGCTAAACGCACTCTGTGCGACACTAAGTTCTGAGTTTATAAAACTTTCTGAACAAGATTCTGATTTTGCTGCTTATAGCTCAGAAATTCTCGCTGAAATAGCCGAAATGAAACGTGTCATTGCCAAAGCAGAAAAAAATCGGACAACGTCCCTTTCACTACCTGCAAACAACCAACTTCTTTCCCCCATGCTGCCGCAACTGTCTTGCAATCATCATAAGAGCAATGAACAGCAGTTAAGCGCAATCCTTCAGCCAGTTCAAGAAAAACCACCGGTTAAGTCTCTTATTATTGAAAAAAACGCTCGATTGCTTGATGGGCTCAACAAGAGTAAAGAGGATGAGCAGCTTCCTTTTCTGATCGCTGTCATCAACGACTATTACCAAGACTTTATTTTAGACCCTCGCCCTCTTTCACCAGATGCCCTTTTAAAAGCTACAGACATTGACACTCTAGTTAACTTCACAAAAAAGTTAGCTGCGCTTGTAAAAAGCGAAAACCGACTTCCTTATTCTCATGAAGTCGCTGCGATGAATAAGCTTGTAATGCTGGTGGATTTAGCTGATAAAAATCTCGAGCATTGCCACTTGTTGCCTTATGCCTTACATCGCGTATTTGGTGATTCGCGCTTCGAGTCTGTGACCTTTCCTAAAGATCCTGTATCTATGCATCAATACACAGGAAATCAGTGTTTTTCTAACGCAGATTTTTGTCGCTCTTTTCACATGCAGCCTTATAATGGGGTAAGGCATTTTCGCCTGTTTCAGGAAAACGAAGCTGATCGCGCAGAAGCTATTTTTAAGAAACATATCCCCAATTCCGATCCTAAGAATTCTGAGATTTTTATTGATCGTTGTACTGATTTCGAAAAGACTGTTCTTGATTTCTTTACATCCACCCGAACCAGCCAATACACTCAGCCTAAACTGACGGTAGACTACCTATTTGGCAGTCATTTTGTCGATCGGCGCATGGTTGAGTTGGTCGATCAGCCGCTTGAGAAAAAAGATATTGTGCAATATGGGAAAGATCCAGGCCCTTTCTATGAGTTGCTTCGCGCTTATAGCATTTTACCTCAAGCTTCAGGAATCGCTGGAGCAAACAAACTTGCTATTAAAAATTATGGTTCCCAGATTTATGGAAATAATACGGCAGTCCATATGCCGGGTGGATATGGGGAGTGGAAGCCGTTCAAGCTAGATTCCAATTCTAAGGCAACCAGTTTATCAAATCGATACCAAGAAACGTGGAGCGCTATCTTAAGCCATCACTCTCCGATAGCTGCTCAAGCAGGGCCTCTTGAAGTTATAGATCGCAACTTAGCGAATTACCAAAGCAAAATGAAGCAACTAGGGGTGGATGTTCAGCAAGTTTCAGCTTTAAAAAAGCTTTACGAAGAACCGATTTTAAAAGAATTACTTTCTTTGCTAACATTAGAACAATCCCATGTTCTTGGAATTAACCTTCTTGAAAAGAAACAAAAACTGTTTTCAGATCCATTCATCCGCAATTTCTTTGAAACCGCACTCTTTGATTTAGTGGGATCAGATCCATCTAGTACTTTGTTAACGCGACCATTTTTTTACAAAAAATTAGCTGGTCGCTTAGGTACAGTAATGACTCAGGCAAGGCAAGAAGGAAATAAAGACCTATTTTTATTCACTTGGTTAATCGCTCGGCGGTTTAGAGATAGTGGTAAAATTTTGGAGGCGGAATCTTCTTCTTTATTAGATCCAAATGCTGTCCGCGAAATAAACAAAACAAATACGCGGCATGTCGAATTTTCATCAGGGTCATATTACTCCCCATCAAATCAAGAAGCTACTCGCAGAAAAATAGCCAAGCTATCATTGGAAGAATCAATCGGCGCTCTTGATGCAATTTTGCGAGATAAAGAGAATCAAGATTTATTAGCTGAGCTAGCCCAAGATTCAAAGACCGCTTATCGCGCATTGACAGAACAAATGATGAGCCTTCTCGATGAGATGGAACAAGCTAAGGAAGTGAATATCGCTCACTTTCTTTCGGTTTACTTTTCTTTTAAAAAAGTGGTTAAGCCGAGTCAAGATTTCGATCCAAGTGAGTATGCTGCAATTGAAAACCGCAGCTTGTTGCTGATCAATTCTTGTAAAGAAGCGTTAAAAACCTGTCCAAAAGAAAAGCGGTCTTCTTGTTTGAATCAGCTTTGCTTTCAAGTGGGGATTAATCAGGAGCAGCTTCCCCCAAATAAGAATTGGAAAGAAGTAGCTGATGAACCTTTGTGCTACGAATTAGAAGGCGTTTGTCGCCTTGATCTAAAGTCGGCAACACTTACTTTGACTAGAAGCGAGCTAAGCTTAGCATCTCTTCCCAAATCCATAGAACATCTGCCCACCTATCAGCGCGCTTTTAAATCTTGCACAAAAACAACAGTTCTAAAGAAAAAGACTGAAGATCAGCGTACTGTGTATTTTATCTACTCAACTGAAACAAAAGAGCTCCTCGGGCAGGTTGAGTGTGAAGGTGAAAAAAAGCCAACGATTTATAAGAAAATGAAAGGAAAGCTATATCAGTTTTCTGCTTGTGCTACTTTGGATAATGGAGAATATTTAGCTCAGCTGGGATTCCCATTTGTATATGGAATAAAAGAAAACAACAAGACGCGCTATTTTACAGCCGATCGAGAAGAAAATTTTGAGTTTGAACTTCTTCCAAACCCAACTTTGCGCAAAAACCAAGGGGTTGTTTTAAAAAATTTGGCCAATAAAGAGCAGTACGTGCTTAAACCTTTTGCGCAGTTGACAAAGCCGTTAAAAAAGCTGCTGCAGCTAGCTAAAGCTGAAAACATAGTTCTCTTTTTTGACGCGGATAATCCAAGTGAGCTTAAAAAAGTCCGCTTGCAGTCTTATCAACTCGATTTCGAATGGGATGAAACAAAGCAAGCGCTTTACTACTCTTCGGACGCTAAGGGAAAATTGCGGGTCATGCTGAACTCAAGCCGCGAAATTTTACCTAACAAGACCCTGCAACTCGAAAAAAACCACTTTTTAGTTGTGTGCCGAGCAGAAAAAAGCGAGCGCATCGCACTGTTTAAAGAAAGCGCTCCTCAGCATTACGAAAGTTGTTCAGCTACCCTAGACGAGCAAGTAGAGGACTTTCTCTCACTGACTCATCACGCTCTTGAGATGCATGCTGTTATAGCAGCGCGACCTGAATCTTCCGGTTGTATTGATGTCATTTTGCAGCAATTTAACCGGCTTATTGAGTCTTCATTAGGCCAGGACTTTAAAGCGCGTACAATAACCAAACTGGTCCACTTTCTTAAAAGCCCCATCACTGCCTATCAGCAAGGCCCTTTTCTCTATCATCAGATTGTCAACCAATACATCGTACGGCTCAAGCTCAATCTTCAGTTGATGAGCAAATTAAAGGGAAATCAATTCGCAATGGCTCGCTTAACAAATACGCTAGCTGAGACTGCTGCGCACTACTATACGTTCGACCTTTCTTATCGACAAGTCGCAAACATCACACCTGAAGAAAGGCAAGATATTTTCATTTACTTATTAACTCAAGGCTTAACCAACCCCTCTTCTTTAGAAAAGTTTAAATCAATTTTCTTAGTCGAGTGCTCAAAAAAAGACTCTAAAATCAACGAAAAAGGAACGCTTTTTTGGCAAGCTGCTAAAAGCGCTTTTGCCAATATTCAACAATTAACAGATAACCAAGAGAAATTCCGTGATTTTTTGAATGAACATGCCGATAACGGCAACGAGATTCCAAAAGATAGCGCCGCCCTAGATTCCCCAAAGACTGTTGCCAACTTGAAGCTAAAGCAACTAGAAAAAGAACTTCCAAAAAAACAAGAAAGCCAAGAAAAACGCCTGATTACCTGCGATCAACCTCTATCTATTCTTGGCGAGGAAATGCGTAGCAAGCTAGACACTTGGTTTGAGCCCACCCCTAAAGCAGACACAGAAGATTTTACCTTCTCTATCCTCAAAAACAATCCCAACTCTCTCTCTTCGGCTGAAAAAGCAAGCCTTATCCATGTCCAAAACTCAGTGCAAGCTTATTACAATAGCTTAGCCGACAACCACAAATTTGCCGATAAAAGCTCATTAAAAGACATCAAAACTACGCTGAAAAAAAGGAAAGCCCAACTTAAGCTCGCGCTTATCAAAAAGAAGCAGCAAATCATAAACGAGCAGCATCGCCAAATAAACGATGAAGCAGATAATCAAGGCACTTTTAATCTTAAACTTGCTGCAGGAAAAAAACATGCCCGCACACTTTCTCAGCTACAGATCGACTTTGCTTTTAACAACATTGCCCAGCCAAAAATGAAAAAGCTTCTTCAAACATACTGCAAGTTAAAAGTCGAACTTCACCTGATTCAAGCAGCTGATAACCTTAACCTGACTGATCAAGAAGAGTGGACAAAAGAAAAGACCGATACACTTTACGAAATTTTAAGTCGAAAAAGAGAGTACGATCCCAAAAATCATCCCGCACTTTTAGTCTTCGAAGCTGAGACAGGACAGGTCTTACGCAAGTTAAAAACCGGCGTTACGCAAGGAGAGCTGATTGACCAGTTACTCCACGCATCTAAGGGGCTTAATGTTGCGCCAACAGGGGCCGGGAAAACAACAGTGCTAAACGTTCTTAATGCCCTTTTACGCGCTAATGGAACGAACCTTGTTTCAGTAGCAGTCACACCAACACTTTTTGCCGAAGCAAAGCAAGTACTAAAAGACACCCTTGAGAGCTCTTTTGACCGCCATGTTTACTCTTTTGATTTTGATCTAAGAACAAACGATACTGAGCATGTGACTAATTTTATGGGTAACCCTCACAAGATCTCTCGGTTTCAATTGATTTATGAAGATCTTCTTTTAGCAATTACCCAGAAAAAATGCCTCTTGCGAGATTACAAATCAATTGGTCTTTTGCGCGCGAAACTAATATTGTTGCTCAATGAACGAGCAAATAACAAAATCGATCCAATGAGTGATCAACACATTCTTTACTTGCAAAATATTTTTTGCCTTTTACACGAGCGTGAAGAATGTACCTATGATGAGCCCGATGCAAAGTGCCAGTCAAATCAACGGTTACGTGTGATTGTAAACGAAGGAAAGAACGCAGACAAAGTAGCCCTTCCTCAGTTTATGATTAATCAAAGCATACAATTTTTTAACGAATTAATGAAATGCGAAACTCTTGGCCTTCAGCATGATAATCAGAAAAAGCAAGGAACAGATGCAATCCGAGAAGAGGCCTTAACCCAGATAGCGCATACTTATGCGGAACAATATGCAGAGATTGCTCAGATACCAAAAGAAACTATCCTTCAATATCTATTGGGAAAAAATCAAATAGATGATCAAGGCACCCTTTCTGATCAGCAGTTAGGAAACCTTTCTCTTCTTAAAGATCTTATTGCTACTGTTTTACCTATTACACTGGCAAAAGAAAGTGGGAGTGATTACAAAAGAAAAAATGTAAACAGCTTTTCTAAGATCGAAACTGTTCCCTGCCACTCAGGGCGGATACAAAAAAGCTCTTCTTTTGGTAACCCCTTAGAGCGCATTTGCTATACCATCCAATCCTTTATCCAAAATAAGGTCACAGCTAAGGAACTATTTCTTTGGCTTAAACACCTTAAAAGCGAGCTAAACCTAAATGACCTCCAAGCTATATCTGAAGTTAAACGCTTTAGCCAAAGCGCTCGTTTAAATGGTGACAAAAAGCAGATACTCATAAACCTTGTCACCCAAGAGAAGTTGAAGCATTACACATCACTATCAGATGATCAAAAAAAATCTTTAGAAACAATCGCTAGCTCACTTAAATGGCCAATCATTCAAGAGTATTTTGTGTGGCCTATCCTGCAAAATATTCGGCTTCCCAATAACGTTATTGAAATGACTGCTTACGATCTTGTCGGGCTGTCCAATAAGTGTTTAGGAATTTCAGCAACAACAGGAGGAACTGGCTTCCAATTCCCCGAAGCCTTTCGCCGCAGTCATCGCGATGCAACAACAATCAAGCCAGCTCCTATCGATGAGGTGTGGAAGATGCATTCGCCGAGCAAGGCGCTTCAACAACAGATCGATGGGTGCGTGTTAGCCAGTGAACGTGAGCCAAATCTTACCCTGGGGAAAATGGTTGCAGAGCTGCTTGACAAATCAAAAAATAGCCCACAAATCAGAGCTAATGATGGTCCTAACAGCCAAGGCAACGCCGATGCCATTGTCGATCTTGGTGGCCTTTATCGACTCACACCTCCCCGTGAAATGGCTCAGAGCATTCTAAATAACTCAAGCGCAACCCATGTGAGTTACATTGCTGCTAATGGAAAAAGAAAAAAAGTCACTCACAACGATTCTCAACTACCGAAGAAACAACAGCGCACTGGGTTTTATTATGCCCAAGCGCAGGCAAGAGGAACTGATGCTACGCTAGATGCAAATGCTCACTTTGTTATTACTGTTGAATCTGAGGGACTGACGCTATCTAAATTGCTGCAAGGCGTTGGTCGATCGAGAAAAAGCTCACAAAAAATTTCTTTTATGTGTCATAACAGCGATGGAAAACTTAAAAATAAAACGTCTCAAGAGTTATTGACTATAGCAATCCGCAATACAGTAAAAATCGAAGCAAACCAAGTATATCGAGGCCAAACAATAGAGCTAGATGCGCAGCTTAGGCAAAAGAGTTGGGAAGAACTTATTAATTTACAGGGCAACCAAGTTTCAGTTGATCGCACGGTTCGCCATTTCAAAAACGCCCTGCGGCCTATCTTTATTCAATCAACCGCTCACAATTACCCCAACGAAAAGGCGTATTGGGAAAAAAGAGGAACGCTTCCAGATCAAAGCCAAACAAAAGAGGTTTTAAAAAGCAAAGTAGCCCTTTTAAATCAGCGAGCAGAAAAGGTTGGTTTTAAGCCCTTCATCAAGCGCCAAGGTGATGAAAATCAACAAGATATGATTAATCAATACATGCCAACTCGTGTTAACAATGTACTTAAGGATGATGATTTTGGAATTGAAGTTGAAAATGAACAACTAGTAGAGCAACAAAACCAAAATGAAGACCAAATAGAACAGCAAAATGAAAATGAGTACCAAATAGAACAGCAAAATGAAAATGAGTACCAAATAGAACAGCAAAACGAAAATGAGCAACAAGTGAATGAGCAGCTGAGTAAAAAAATACCGCTAACTAGTTTTCCTCCTTGGGTTAGAAAAGTTGATTACAACAAATGGAAAAATTTTCAACACCTGCGCTTGTTCGGCTTTCCTGAAGAGTTAGTGATAACGGAAAACTTTTCTCAAACATATGAAAACAAGACTCGAGAGAATATTCAACAAATTCACTTCTTTTCTAGATTTAATGGAGCTAATGAATTCACCTTTACTGCCGCCATTGGAGACGTATTGGAGAGTCACTACATTTTCTCAGATCGGGGGCAAGAAAAAGAGCAACGGTTTCTTTGGCATTGTCGAAGACAAAAAGATCTAGGATATGGGAAAGAATATAGTACATATGAAGAGTACGAAGAACATCAAGGAAAGAACTATGATAATATATCGAGGCGAACATTCGACAAAAATAGTTTTGAGATATCTTATGATCTTTCATCAGATGC
This sequence comes from Chlamydiota bacterium, assembly GCA_039028715.1. Taxonomy (GTDB): domain Bacteria; phylum Chlamydiota; class Chlamydiia; order Chlamydiales; family Simkaniaceae; genus JBCCHO01. The sequence continues at coordinate 9,471 of JBCCHO010000060.1, forward strand.
CATATTATCCCATCGAAACTTCTCATCTGCAAAAGAAAGACATGGTAAAAAAATGTATCGCTGCATTATTATAGCAAAAATTTTAAATGGCAATTACGAAGAAAAACATTTTCATGGAGTTTCTGGTGCACTTCGTGAATGGGCTGAAGAAATCGTTAGAAATCAACAATTAGAAAATTTCAAACAATGGTTTGAAAAAGAAGTTTTAGAAAATAATGAAATCTTAAAGAAAAGTTTTAAAGAATCTTATCTATGGAAATTCTTGGTGACAACAGAAAAAGCAATGAACTAGAGTATGAGAATCAGCGGAATGAAGCCCTGCTGGCTTCATATCTATTACCGTGATCTTGGATCATGCTCGTTATCAAAAATGCCATTTGGTTCAATGTGCTGCTTCTATGGAAACGCACAGTCCAAAATCTTGTGTAAATTACCCTTATTACCTGAGTTCTGAATTTAACGTCTTTAAGATGAGTGTTTTTATGAGGAAAATTAACGCTATTTGAGTGAGTGGAATAGCCGAAGTTATTTTCCGAATGAAAATAGGGTTCCAAAACAGTTAATTGGGATGTAGCTCTTGAATGAGATCTCCTTTTTGAGAAAAAACCATCCCTTTCCAGTCAGATATATTGCGAGACTCACAGCTGA
>JBCCHO010000061.1:0-10108 GCA_039028715.1 Chlamydiota bacterium
CAAATTTTTGGAAGCTGATTTGTACACATTGTCCATGAGACAAGGGTAACAAATCAGCTTCCAGAAAGATGCAGAAAGAGTGAAAAGCAAGAAGATTTTCATTTACGGATAGGTTCATAGGTCGCACTCACAGGTATTATGACAATCCAGTGAATTTTTTGGCACGAAATAGGGCACAATCACAGTTTTATCAAAATTGTATGAGACGATTCCACTAAACAGTTTTTTAAATTTCCTCATGACTTTAAAATTGATAAAAATTAAATCTGTGTGGTATAAGAGACACTGTTTTAATTGAACTTTTTAATAAAAATGCTATCTAATCATATTTCTTCTAGTGTTGACTTGCCAATAGAGGCTTACACAGGAACAACCTCTGACTACTATATCGAAAAATTTGAACGCATCTTGAGCTTTATACTTGAGCATTCTTTTTGGAAAGGCACTGAAATTATTTATTATTCTTGGAGCTTCAAACCCTCTTGCCCTAATGCGTTATCTGGTAACACAAAGAAAGTCATTGATGTCGCCTCGTCTATTTTTTTCTTTTTTCCTCGACTTGGAGGGTGTTTTATTGGTGCCGGATGGTCGCTTGCTTCGATTCCCATTTACTTTCTAGCCCAATTAGTGCGCGCTCCATTAAACTTAATGTCGCATAGAGGTTTTGCATATCTTCCAGGGGAAAAAAAAGCTGCAAATTCCGATTCATCAGAGATACGCTTATGCGTTTTAAATACGTGTATGCTGTCGGGGTGTTTGCCCAGATTTTTTGGAGGACAGTCACCGGCAACAACTAGGGTTGAATCTTTAGCTAGTTTCATAAAAGTTGACGGCAATGTTCCAGATCTCCTTTTTCTTTGCGAAGTGGGAAGAACAGTAGAAAGAAGTTTAGTCAAAGAGTTAGAAAAAGACTATCGTCATTTTTTTCTAGGCGCTGGGCTATCTAGCCTCCAAGAATCAGGGCTTTTTGTCGCCTCAAACTGCACGTTAACTAAGGCCCCTTGTTTTAAAACCTACAAAACTAAAGGGCTATCCTTCCAGTCACTTTACAACAGAGGTTTTTTTGTCTTTCACACAAAGACAGCAAACTTCATTTTTACACATCTTTCGCCAGGAAAGAAACCCAAGCATGAAGCCATTAGACAACAGCAGCTCAATGAAATCCGCACTTTTATTCGCAGTAGTAATTCCGGCGAACAAACCAGCTGGATTCTGGTAGGAGATCTTAACACTCACCAATTTGATCCAAAAAAATCACAGAATGGCCAGGATCTAAACGTAAAGTTTAACACCTTACTTCCAGCCAAACTTAAAAATGAACCGACAACACTCGATTCTCGTAAACAGCCTATTGACCACGTTCTAGGCTTTCAATGTCAAAATCTTAAACTCAAAAATGCGACGATTAAAGATAAAAAAACGCTGTCAGATCATAAGGCAATTAGGGGCACTATTTCGGTGAGTTCTTAACCTTGCGCCTTTGTCGCTAAGACCTTAAACTAAAGAGGTTCTTGCAAAATTCCATTTCGAGCGAAATTCGCGCTTTTGCGCTCAAAGAGCTATTGTTTTAAATTGCCTATCCTTAGTAGGATATGCCAATTTAACACAATAGCTCTTCCAGCCAAAATCATCAAATTTCACTTTGAAAGCGATTTTTGCAAGAACCTCTAAAGAAAACTGATGTTAAGGAAACCCCAATGGCGGCACAACCAGTCATTAAAGCAGTTATTTTAATGGGCGGCAAGGGAACCCGCTTTGGCAGCACCATTCCCAAGCAATTTCTCAACCTTTCGGGCAAGCCTGTGTACCGCTATGCCCTGGATACGTTCCTGTCTTTTTCTGCCTTTGCAGAAGTCCTCCTCGTTTTAGATGGCCAGTGGATTCCTAAAGTCGCTGCCGAGCTAACCGACTCCCGTATTCGATGCGTCCCAAGCGGCCATACAAGGCAAGATTCTTCCTATCGCGGACTGATCAGCTGCGGAAAAGAAACCGATGCGGTCATAGTTCACGATGCTGTCCGCCCTTTTGTTGCGCATGCAACTATTGCCGCTCATCTCGACCTATTATCCCGCTACCCAGCAATCAATACTTGCATTCGCTCAAGCGATACTCTCGTTCACGTCAAAAATTCGACTACAATCGACGCTATTCCCAACCGCAGCTGCTACTGGCGCGGCCAAACACCACAAAGCTTTTCCTATCCACTGATTTTGCATGCCCACGAAACATCTCCCGATCAAAACGCTTCCGATGATTGTAGTTTGGTTACAGCCCTTGGCAAAGAAGTTCACATTGTCCCTGGCTCAGAAAACAACATTAAAATCACAACATCGCTTGATCTTTTTCTAGCAGAGCAACTCATCCACACCCATAGCATTCCCTTGGCAAAAACAAAACCGCGCTCACTTGCAGGCAAAGTCTTTGCTATTACTGGAGGAACAGGCGGAATCGGAAGTGCTTTGGCAAAAAACCTAACCACCGCTGGAGCAAAACCGCTGATCATTTCGAAATCTTCTCCGGTTCATCCCGTCGATCTCACAAACCGTGACCAAACAGCTGCCCTCTTTGACTCTCTGCATCATACCTACGGCCCCATAGATGGTTTAGTCAATTGCGTTGGCTCGCTTGTGCTTCAACCTTTCCACTCACTTGAGCCGAGCCAAATTGAGCAGCTGCTCACAACCAATTTACACTCCATGCTCTACAGTTGCCGCTACGCTCAACTCAAACCCGGCGGCCATATTGTCAATCTAGCTTCGTCTGCATTTACCCGTGGGCGCAAGTCTTATGTTCTTTATTCAAGCGCCAAAGCGGCCATTGTCAACTTCACCCAGGGGCTTGCCGAAGAACGCCCCGACCTAAGAGTCAATGCCGTTGTTCCCCAGCGCACTAACACGCCGCTTAGACAGCAAAACTTTCCCAATGAAGACCCCGAAACCCTTCTCTCCGCTGAAGAAGTCGCCGATAAAATTCTTCTTTTATTGCAACAAGAAGACACAACTGGAACGCTACTTGAGGTGCGCAAAAACTAAGGTTGAAGTAGCTTATTTTTTTGTCCTCTTTGTTAAGCTGTCGAGTAGCCTCCCCCCCCCCCCATTACTGAGGATCAGCCCTCTAAGAACGGTGCGGGCTAGTTTCCCAGCATTCCGCTCAAGCTCTCGCAAGGCTGATTAGTTTCAGCCCGACAGTTGTAGCAATTGTTGATTGCTTTCTATTCTTTTGCTGATGCGGTTGTATCTTCTCTCAACATTAAAGATGACCCTCAATGTTTGATGTCTTCTTCAGAAGTCATTACATTCTTTTTAATTTCATCTTTATTTTATCAGTGCAATTATCGACTAACTCGTCTAGTTGTTGATTATGAGCCTATCCCACTAAACGATTTTTCGATTTTTCAGTCTTTTTTGTCGGCATAAGCAATGATGTGAATCTTTTCCTTATCCCGCTGTCTTTTTCTTGTACTAACCAATTTGATTTCAAGCCCTGAAAGAGCTATTGTCGATCTTTTACACGAGTTCAGATGTCTTCGACATGTTCACTACCTTGCGCTTACCTGGATTACGACTTCCAAGAGGATTATTCACTTGCGTTTTTAATCCCACACTTTCGTGCTTTGCTGCTTTTGTCCGACCCGCTCTTTATTCAGGGTCGTAGGTTCATCCAGTAGCATGGATGGCGGTATCTTGAGCTTCGCAGCTCTAATTGGCGACTTCGTGTCGCACGGGGCATGACAATCAATGGAACGAAAAACTTCAATAAGGGGTGTTAGTTACCTATAATCAGAAAGATATCGGATCTTAGAGTTTCAAATCTTCTTTGTCACACCCAAATATCTATTTTTCAGAGCCGGATTTAGCCTTGACAATGAGAATCACCTTAATGTTACCATATAGAAACAGTTCTAAGCTTTATATATGAGTCAGTCTATGAAAAAAATTTTATTAATGTTATTATTGTCTTTATCATTGAAAAATACTTTATTTTCTATGGAAAGTAATGAACAGGTTCAAGATACCGAAGCTGCTTTTAAGTACTTTTCAGATGAACTAAATTTTACAGCAAGCCCTGGAACTGCAAAAAAAGTGTCCGAGGGAAAGTTAGATGGGGTAATTGTTGACTTAAGGCGAAAAGAGCATTTTGACAAGGGGCATATACCAGGCGCAATAAACTTGCCTTTTGATAAATATGATGGTTTTGAAGGCGCCCAAAAAAACTTTCCAGGTTTATTAAAAGATAAATTTAACTATGTATATTGCTATGAATTGCTTTGTAACTTGTCTCAAAAAGCAGCTAAGAAATTTGCTTCATTAGGATACCCAGTTAAAGAAATTAAAGGTGGATTTAAATCTTATGAAGAGCACTCATATCCAGTAGAAAAATAAAATATCGGTCCCAAATTACTCTTTTGCAAGATTCAAATATCTATATAGCGTTGGCCTAGAAATCCTCAATGTCTTACAGATTTCATCAATTTCCATTGATTTATCTTCATGCATCTTTTTTGCCGCCCTAACTTTGGAATCACTAGAGAGAAGGGGTAAGTTTCCCAACCCCAAATAAGGTAAAATCCAAACCTCCAGCTCCTGTTCTGGTTCTGGTGCAAATAGGGATTTCATCGACAAAACGGCCCTCTGACCTTTCGCGATGATTTTACCTTTAAAAGCGCTGTTTGCACCAGAACCGGGGCGTCTCAACTCCCTCTAATCAGGAACAATACCAAATTTTCTGCTTTTTTCTCCTCTTCTGCAGAAAATGGTATAGGGGAAACATAATCACGACCACCTGCATCAAAAAACGCATACGCTATTATATTACCATTTTGATAACTCAGATGGAGTCCGCTAAAATTATTTTTAGCATTTATATTTCCTGGATTGAAGGCAATTGTCACACATTTTTCACCTTTATAATTTTCAATCCTGATAATAAAACAATCAAGATCTTCTAAATTTTGTTTTTCCGTAGCCGTTTCATTGCTCGTTAAACCCACCAGATCATTTTTAAATATGTAATCAAAAATCTGTGAAGGAAGATGGCTTTTATAAACATTTTTAAGATTTGGGATCAAATCTTTCGAAGTAGAATCAGAAAGATATAATTGCCTGTTCTTAGCTATCGTAAAATAGACATCATTTTTTTGAGTTGCTTTTTGTGCTGATGGTAAGATATTTGTGCTATAGAACCTACTTCTTACACGCACACCCAAAGTAAAAAAACCAACATAGGATGTAAGAACAATTTGCCGAGTTGCGCACCCTAAACCTAGGGCAACAACAGGGGAGAGTAGACCGGCAATTTGCCCATAATGACTGATCTTCTTTGAAACAAGAGAAAAGGGAACGCTATTTTGCATCTGGAATTTTTCAAAATAATGCGCGCAAGTCGCACCTAAAGCGAACACTCCAAAATAGCTAGCTGCGTAAGGCGCGTAATTTGAGGGGCGAAATGTAAAATTTGAATTGATGTCACTTATTGATGTCATGATATTTACCTGCCTTTGTCTCCATCAATTGGATATTGATTTGAATTTTTCTTTTTCAAGCATGAAAAAAATTGAAAATCCCTCTAAATATCCATAGGTCGCACTCACAGGTAGTATTATACATTATTCTTCCTTTGGGTTCATTAATTTTTCGAAAAAACTTTTAACCCAAGTTCGCCCGCTGTCTTGTACAGAGAGGAGTGAACTTGGGTTAAAAGAGGTTGACTTCTAACCTGATGCAGGTCAATGACTTGACAATTGTGCGCCGCCTACAAAATGCAGAAATTTGGTTTTCTTTTGGGAGCTTTGAAACCGGAGTGAGTATAGAAATGAGGCTTGTTGGGCTCGAACCAACGACCCTCTCCTTAAAAGGGAGATGCTCTACCAACTGAGCTAAAGCCTCAGAGAATTGACCCCAAGGGGATTCGAACCCCTGTTACCAGAATGAAAATCTGGTGTCCTAGGCCTGACTAGACGATGGGGCCTTAATGCCTGTGTGGCGGAAATGACTCTTTATAGGCCGCACTCACAGGTAATAGAGTACCAGGTGGTCATTATTCTAGCGGCTAAAACCGATTTGATCAAGCTCAAACAGCCAGAATTTCCTTTTCTTTATCTGAATAGAGCTGGTCAATTTCCTTGCAAAACTGATCTGTTAGCTCTTGGACTTGCTTTTCTTCTCTCTTTTGATCGTCTTCTGTCAACTCGCCCATCGTCTTTTGCTTTTTGATTGAATCATTGGCATCGCGACGACAACTGCGAACGGATACTTTTGCTTTTTCCGCTTTATCTTTAGCGTCGCGAGCAATTTTTTTTCTCAGCTCTTCAGTCATCTCAGGAACCGGCACGCGAATAATATTTCCATCAACAGTGGGAAGGAGCCCCAAGTTAGCTTTTTCGATCCCCTTGGCAATTGACGCCGCTGTCAATGGGTCAAAGGGGGTAATGACAAGTTGCGGTCTATCTGAAAACGTTGAAACCGTTATGGTTCCGAGATCTCGGATACGCATCTCCGTTCCATAAACATCTACGAGTACAGGATCTAACACTGCCGGATTAGGCCTTCCAGTACGCAAATTGCCCAAATCTTCACGCAAGTGCTTTACCACTTGCTTCATTTTTTCTTTAGCTTCTTCCATCTGCCTTTCCTCTTATCAAAAGATTCACTTACGTACCCTCCGTTACTCGAGTCCCGCCTGTTTTTTTACAAATAGCTTGCAATAGCGCTCCTTCTGAAAAGAGGTTCACAACATGAATGGGGATGCGATTGGTTCTACACATCGCAACAGCTGTCTGATCCATGACATGAAGATCTTGCGCTAAAACTTCGCCAAAAGTCAGATGATCGATTTTCACAGCATCGGCATGCTGCATCGGATCTTTATCGTAAATACCGTCGACTTTTGTCGCTTTGACTAAAACTTCAGCCTCAATTTCACTAGCTCGCAAAGCAGCGCTGGTATCCGTTGTGAAATAGGGATTCCCCGTCCCGCCGACAAAAATGACAATATGTCCTTTTTCTAGCGAGTGTTGAGCATGACTCCAATTATACGGTTCGACAATTCCATCAAAGTTGAGCGCCGACATAATCCGCGTCCTACACCCTTTGACCGATAAAATCTGACCTAAAATCAGCCCGTTAATTGTCGTAGCAAGCATTCCCACATGATCAGCAGGGGTGCGCGCAAAGCCAAATAACTGCGCTTGCGTGCCGCGAAAAATATTGCCGCCTCCAATCACAAGGCCAATTTGAACGCCCAAGGCATATAGCTCCGCAATTGCATTGGCAATACAATCGCAAGCGAGGTGGTCGACAACACTAGGCGTTTCTCCTTTTAGCGACTCGCCGGAAAGCTTAATTAAAACCCGCTTATAGGCTGCTTTAGCCATGGTCTATTTTCCTACTTCCAGAGGTTGTTGCGCCTATATTGATCACCGATTGACACCCAGCTTTCTATTCACCTATTTGCCAACGCACAAACTCAACAATTTCAAGTGTTTTGCCCGCCTTTTTCGCTTCTTGCTCAATCAAGTCTACAATAGTAAGCGCTGGATCTTTAACGTATTTTTGCCTGAAAAGACAGGTCTGCTCATAAAAGGCTTTGAGTTTGCCTTCAACAATCTTATCGATAATATTTGCCGGCTTATTTTCGATCTGGCTGCGAGCAACTTCTTCTTCTTTTGTTTTTACTTCTGCGGGAACATCTTCGGGACGTAAAAAGTCGGGGGCCTCAGCAGCGACATGCATTGCAACATCGCGCGCTAATGATCCGTACTCATTAGACCCCTTAATCACAACAACAGCGACGATCTTACCACCCATATGCGAGTAAATACCAATCGACCGATCGGGTTGCTTTTTAAAGTCTAGCAGCCGCTTGATTTGAATGTTTTCACCTAGAGTGTGAATAGTTTCAGTTCGATACTCATCTACCGTAAGTGTCGGCTTTTTGGCATATTTTTGAGTTAAAAACTCGTCTACCGAGTTTGGGCTGGTTGCAACAACTTGATCGCAAATGTTGCGCAAAAATTCTTTAAAGCGATCGTTTTGAATTACAAAATCGGTTTCTGCACTCACTTCAACTAAATAAGCTCGCTGCTCATTCTCGCCGACTCCAATGATTCCCTCTTTTGTCTCACGCGCACTTTTTTTAACCGCTGATGCCATTCCCTGCTTGCGAAGGATGTGGATTGCTTCTTCCATGTCTCCTTGCGCTTCGATTAGGGCTTCTTTGCATTTGCTCATCCCTACTCCGGTTCGCTTTCTCAAAGCGGCGACCATTTCTGGCTTAATCTTTGCACTCACTTTTTTTCCTCTTCTGCTGGCGTTTTTTCCTCTTCTGATCGGGACTCTTCTTCTTTAGCTGCCCGTTTTTCAACAGCGATATTGAGCTCTGCTTTTTTATTGACAACAACATCGGCAAGCGTCTTGATAATGAGTTTAATACTTTTAAGTGCATCGTCATTACAAGCGATCACGTGATCAACGGGATCGGGATCGCAATTCGTATCAACAAGAGCCATCACGGGAATCCCGAGTTTATTTGCCTCAGCAACTGCTATGTGTTCTCGATCGGGGTCGACAACAACGAGCAACGCGGGAAGTTTGCGCATCGCCCGAATTCCCGACAAATTGCGGTCGAGTTTCAAGCGCTCTTTAGCGAGCAGCGTTAGCTCTTTTTTCGTCAACCCGCCCCCCCCATCGGCAATCCGCTTTTCAATTCGCTCAAGAGTTTTCACCGACTGGCGAATCGTTGTGAGGTTTGTCAGCATGCCCCCAAGCCAGCGCTCGGAAACATAAAACTCACCACACATTTCGGCAAATTCTTGCACCACTGTTTTTGCTTGTTTTTTCGTGCCGACAAATAAAATGCGGCCATGTTTAGACACAGTATCGGCAATCACTTCGACAGCAGAGCGGATCTGTTGAATCGTTTTAGCGAGATCGATAATGCAAATTTTATTTCTTTCTTCAAAAATATACCGCTTCATTTTTGGATTCCACCGTTTTTTTTGATGGCCAAAATGAGCGCCTGACTCCAATAAATCTTTAACCGATACGGAGATTTGATTTTGTGACTGTTCCAAGCCTTGTCCCTTTGTTGACGACGGCATCCCTCCTTAAGAGAAAAGGTGGGATTTCGGTCTTGGTTTTAACTTTAAAGAATATATGCTCTTAACGATTGGAAATATTTTTAATAAACGAAAATACTGCGATGTTACTCTCGCCGAAGCAGCCCTTGTTCAAAGACGCCTCAGATGACGATAAAACCGAAATATTTTTTGCATGATAAAAGATGCTTCCAATACGCAATCGGTACAAGGTAACAAAAAGAGAAAAAAAAAACAAGCGCCTGGTCAGAATCGAACTGACACTAATAGCTTGGAAGGCTATTGTTCTACCATTGAACTACAGGCGCAAAGAGCGTGCCTTCTATCAAAAATAAAAGGAGCTGTTATAAACCCCTGATCGAGAAAAATTTCTGACTGCTCTCAAATTTTGAGAGGGGTTTCTCTTTTTAGCTCAAAACGTTGATTTTTTCCAAGTGAAAATCCCCGATTGAATCGTTTTTTAACCCAAGTTGTGGGGCATAATTACCCATCTAAAATTCTCTTTTTCCACCTGCCCAACAGTTGAATTTTCACCTACTTTATTCAAATATGCTGAGAATTCAACTGTTGGGCAGGAGCCTCTCTAGATTGCATTTTTTATGCTAGCCGATATTACCTGTGAGTGCGACCTATGGATATTGATTTGAATTTTTCTTTTCCCCATGCTTAAAACGGAAAAATGACCCCTACTTTATCCAGAAAACGGCTCAAGCCCGCAGCCTGATCAGCCGCCATTGTTTCAATGACAGCCGCCCCGCCCTCGGCCTCGCATGGTTCGAAACCAGTTGTACGCACCGTGATAAAATTGATTGGCTGATCGGATTTGACGGTACAAATCGCATTACCGGCATAGATTGGCCGTTCAAAATGCTGGTGATCCAAAACGGCTGTGATATCGGAAATCTGCTGTACATCGCAAAGGGCTGCTGCACGCGGCATCACATTCTTGCCAAATGTCGTTGCCGGGGCCCACACAATTTGATAATCGCCTGCAAGCGACATCAGCAGGAAGGC